>CAZMJD010000006.1:0-24210 GCA_964566385.1 uncultured Candidatus Poseidoniales archaeon
CCAAGGGAAGACCACACAGTCCGATGACAATGACGTTGCCAAGGAGGTGGGTGGGACCTCCATGTACCCACGCAGCCGTAATGAAGCGATGCCACTCAAACACTGAGGCTTGTGTCAGCGGCTCTGCATAGAACAACGATTGTACAGGAATGCCACGTGCCAAGATATACCCCCCCAGCCCAACAAGCTGAACGAGATAACAGAGCACAAGGGAGAGAACCGTTGCCAAAGAGAATGGTGTACCCTTCTTGATTGCATGGACATAGGGGCCAGATGCTGCAGCAACAAAGAGGCATAACTGTACCCATTGCCAGAGGCCGAGTTGCGACCACGTCAGCACCATACAACCAGCTTGAAGTGGGCTCATGATTTCAGTACGGCGGACAAGAGTGGTCCAAAAGCGCAAAACCGAGACATCTGCTGCGGGGTACGTGCCAGTTGCATTTCTTCAGGCCGCGCCGATGCGCAGATCCAGACGAACCGTGCTGGACTCTGTCGATGTTCAACTCGAAGCCAGAGAAATCGTATGCCTGCACGGCCACAATGGTTCGGGCAAATCCACAATTCTTGAGATGCTTGCAGGCATTCTTCCGATTGAAGGTGAAGGAAGAAGACAACTCCCGGAGCATGTCGGCTTGTGTCTACAACGCGGTGGAAGTGTCCTTGATTTGACAGTCGGCGAACGATTGACTGAAGCACTTAATGCTGCGGGATGTAGATTCTCCAACGAGGAATATCTGGCATGGCTCGAGCGCTGGGGAATACAACATCGGCGTGATTCACGTGTTGCACACCTCTCAGCAGGTCAGCAACGACGAGTCGACGTGGCCTGTGCGCTCGGTGCTGGATTCTTCGGAGGCGCTGAACTAATTATTCTCGATGAGCCCGAAGCAGGTTTAGACGCCACGGGCCGTGATGAGTTGCTCCGATGTCTCGGCGAGCGACTCACCGGTGAGGCGGCAGTTCTCATCGCCACACATGACTCAGATGTAATCGGAGCCTGCGATCGTACCATCGACCTCACAGTGCCTCTTGAAGGTGAAACAATACCACTTGAGATCACACCTGCTGAACGGAGAAAAGCACCAGCCACCATCGAACATCTTCGGTGGTTCTCCCGCTTGGAACGTCGGACGTTGCAATCAACAGCACACCGGTTTCCAATGGGGCTTCTAACGGCGGCGGCTGCGGCGATGAGTTTGCCAACTGCAGCAGCACTCAATGAGCAGGTATGGGCTATGACCGTAGGGTTACTCATCATCATGCCAATCATCATGGTCTCAGTACAGAAGCCAACTGCTCTCATCTGGCTTCAGGAACAACGAGGATTCGATTGGACTAGGGCGGTTCTTGGTGGACGAGCCATCCGCGATCGTATTTTGGTGACTGCCGCATTGGAATCTCTTGTCTGGTCACTCATCTTCGCAATCTGGATGAGGCTAGTGATCCCGGATTCCTTCTCCAACATTCTGACCACTACCTGTCTGATCTGGCTCGTTGTCATCGGAACCTTGGCGGGCATGGCTAGGGCATCATTGGATCTACTCGCGGCACGACTTCCAAGGCCATGGGCCTCACCTACACAACTTCTTCTCGCAACTCTGCTCGGACCCCTGATCGTCATCCTATCTGAGGCATCAGCCTGGGTAGATGGAACTGAAGCCACATTTCCTTGGCCAGGAGCTGGATTGCTCGTCATTTTCACAGTGGCAGCGTTGCTGTTCGGAGAGAATGAGGGATGAGAATCCAAACTCTTCAAACACCCACCATCGGTCGACCCTGATGTGAAACAGTCTGCGAGTACTGTGCTTCTTGGAGTGGGGCTCGGTGGAATCATCGTTACCGCCCTACTCGGTCTGTTCTGGGCGCCTTCAGTCGAAAGTGAAAGCATGAATGCACCGGAGGCCCAACGTATTCTCTACCTTCACGTCCCCGCGGCATGGACCTCTTTTCTTGCATTCACAGGACTTCTGGCAGGTAGTGTTGGATGGTTCATGCAGCGTTCAGAGTGGGGTTGGGACCTCCATAGAGCATGTGCCCGACTAGCACTCTTATACGGCACAATCGTGCTCGGCACGGGAATGATATGGGGGGCAGTGGAATGGGGTACACCGTGGGACTGGAGTGATGTACGCTTGAATTCCTATGCTGTCCTCACAGCACTCGCTGCTAGTCTCGTGCTATTACATACAAATCAACCAGATGATGGTTCTGAAGCACGGGATGTTGCAGCCACCGTCGGTATCTTTGGATTCCTTCTCGTTCCTCTGACTTACATCGCAACAAAACTGTGGGAGGTACGACATCCAGGACATCTAATAGGTCCTGCGAGCGATGGCGCTGAATCCGGTCTTCCAAATGAGATGCTTATGGTCTGGATGTTCGGTTTCGTTGCCTTCTCAGTGTTCTTCGCAGGCCAACTTCTTGCGGAATTGAAGGTACAATCTCATGAAGATCGAGTGGAACGTGCACTACTTATTCAGGACAGGGAGGCATAGAATGCGTCGTCTCAGGTATGTTCCATTTATCATATTACAATTCAGTTTGACTGCTTCCGCCGAGACTGCTGAGGCGCGGGATGGCGTTTTGGGGTTGAGTCTCGCCTATCTGTTCGTGACTGCCTTACTGGTATGGCACCTGTTCGGACTCGTTAAGCGCCTTCAGAGAGTCCAGATTGCAATCAGAATGATGCCTGAGTTTGAGTCAGAATGAATGGTGACTGCGGAAGTGCCTTGATGGAAGTCCTCAACGACGAGGTATGGACGAGGAGGCTGGGCGCTCGGTTGAGTTGACCATCCCCTGTGCGTCATGTGGCAGCATCGAATTGCTAGCGCACACAATGATGTGTGCATCATGTGTCAAAGAGAGAATTGTTCTTGCACGGATTCCTGAAACTATGCAATACATGCAATGCCAAGGATGCAGCCACATCGAAACACCAAGACAAGGATGGCAGGTGATGGAAGAGGAGGCACTCTGGAGCCATTTGATCGAGACACATCTCGAACTAGACGCAGACGTCACAAATCCAGCGATCGGTTGGGATGTTACGCCACTCGACAATAGGAATCATCGCATCGACATCACCATCTCTGCTCATTTCGGCCCTTTCCTATTGGAGACTAGTGTTCGCACACTTGCACGTTCATCGATGGGGTCTTGCGAGGCATGCAGCCGTAAATCAGGAAATTATTTTGAGGCGACCGTACAGATACGTTCCACTGGTCGAGAACTTGAGGAGGAAGATATTGACTCCATGATGTTACACCTCAGAGACATGGTATCGAAGAAGGACCGCGACCCAATGTGGTTCATCACCAAGGAAGGAGAAGTCAAAGGAGGATACGACATTGTGGTCGGCTCAAAGACACTGGCCCGTCAATATGTGATGAAGCTCATCGCAGAGTATGGAGGTACGTCACGAGAGTCCCATACGATTGTTGGACGGAGAGAAGGAGAAGATGTGACTAGAGCAACCATCGCTTACAGGCATCCTGGAATGAGTGCAGGAGATGTCTTGGAAGATGGGAATCAAAGACTGTGGCGGATTAATCGAATGACGCAGAAAGGAGCGGAGATGCTTGCTGTCGATCGGCACCAGCGACGTGGCATGGTTTGGAATGAGTTGGAACGGTCAGTCGTCGTTGCCCAGCAAAGAACCATCAAGCGCGTAGATGTGCTTCGCAGAGATGAAGGTGCCATCGACTTCCTCGATCCACATCGGTGGGAGGTTGTCACCATCGCCAAACCATGGGACGACGACGGTGGTGAGAAAGTGGCAGTGGTCTTGATCGACGTGGAATGGATTGCACTTCCGGAGGTGAACGTACATGCCGACCTTCGCTGAACTGGCTGATAAACTCGATTCCGAAGACATGCTCCAGTGGCTGAGATGTTTTTCAGACGATGTGAGGCGAGGAGAGAGTAGAACTCGAGATTACCTCGCTGAGGCCACATGGTTAGAGAGAAGATGGAGTGGAGCCGTGTGCCTCGGCATGGGAGGTTCTGGATCTGGGGGCGATCATCTTGCTCAACTAGCCATCGAAGAAGGCAATCTTCCAGTGATTTCTCTCCATGATATGATGATACCAAAATGGGTCGACGACAACTGGCTCATCATTGCAACAAGCCATAGCGGAATGACGCAAGAGACCATTGACGCCACTCAGCAAGTGATTGAACGTGATTTACCTATCATCGCTATCACCTCAGGAGGGGCTTTAGAATCAATGCTGGATGAAGTTGAGAACCATCAGATCATTCCTATCGAAGGCGGTCGTCCTCCCCGAACCTGTTTCGGAGAAATTCTTGCTGCGATGGTAACAATCGGGCGACATACGGGCGTTCTCGGAAACGATTCATCCACGACTGAGGCGCGTCATGTATGGCTCAGTCAAGAGATGGGCGACCATGACATCGTGAAGAATGGACGTAATGATGTGGCGAGCCTTGCCCGAACGATTGCGGGGGCAAGCCTAGCACCATCAGCTTACCGATTCCGTTGCCAGGTCAATGAGAACGCAGGTACCTTCGTCCGCAATGCAGTCCTCCCCGAAGCTCACCACAATGAAATAGTGGCATGGGGGGAAGGGAACGAGGATATCCCGCAACAAGCGGTTCTGTTCTTTGAGCAACTTGGACAGAGTGAAGTGATGCAACGACGGATAGATTGGACGATTGAGAGAGGGATCCAATCACCATGCATGTGGAGACTTCTGTTAGAAGGAGAGACATTGTATGACAGGTATCTCCATGGCGCCATCATTTCCGATTGGCTCAGTTTCGCCATCGCCCTTCTTCGAGGGAAGGACCCCTCGGCAATCGACCCTATTCTGGAATTGAAGACCTATTTGAATTCAGATATTCCATGAGTGGGGGGTTCAATGGAGCACTATATTCTCATTTTATTGACCCTCGGAGTGACCTTGGTAGTCACTATCCTTCCTGGAAAAGCAATGGTCAGAATCATTGACCCCACCGCCGACCGATGGCGTTCTTGGATGCTGGCACCAAGCATTGGTGTGCTCCTTCTATGCGGTGTTGGAGGTTGGTCTGTCATCATTCTCGGAAAATATCAATTCGAGGTAATGGCCCTTGAAATCGCCGCCCTCAATCTTATCGCTACAGGTCTGCTATGGGAACGTGATGTCCGTCAAGTTCGACGATTATCTCCATGGGAACGTCTCGAACTCAACATGAGTGAAGAGGAAGCGGAACAAACATTCATCGACATTGATGACCCTGAAGTCATCCGCGAGCGTAATCTCACCCGTGATGAAAGGGACTTCGTCATCCCGCTCGTCGTTTTCGCAGGTCTCGTCCTGATGATACCCCTTCTTCTGTTCAAGATGCCATTGGGGGGGGATTGGGTTGGGTTCTCAGCGGTAGCTGACAGATTCATCGAGGTTGGTGAACCTAGGTTACCTGAACCCCATGATGGAGCATGGACCTATCCTCCTGGTTTCCTAGTTGCTACTGCATTCGTCTCGGAACTGCTGCGTCAGGATACTTGGATCGTCGGATGGATTCTTGCCCACGGAGCGATGTGGGCACTCATTGCTGGGCTCGTAGGCGCAGCTGATCGATGGGGAACAGCACGTTCGACTCTCATCGGAATCGGTCTTCCACTCGGAATTTTTGCTAAGCTCTGGGACACTGGTTGGCCAACAGTCACTTCTCTGCTTGGAATCATACCTGCAATCGTCATCCTATTGCGGCCGAGTGCTGCGCGTAAGCGCTGGCATGACCCTGTCTTCATCATCACCCTGTTGTCTGTAGCGGTGATTCACCCGTCTGGAGCAATCTACGTCGGTCTTCTGATCATCGCCCACTCAATCCACACGTGGACCAACCCACATCATCAAGTGGCTCAGATACGGCTAAGACTTGTTATTCTTTCATCTGTTGCTTTGGTTTTCGGACTGGTGCTTGCCCTAGGACTCTTCGCTCCACGCCTGTTCAGTGAATCTGTAATCTCAGAATATGGCTGGCAAGGTGGCCGTTTGATGGTGATCTTCGTTGGTCCAATTGCTATTGCGACTATCATGATTCTTTGGAAAGAAGCATGGGACACACATGTTGGTCGCATCACGATGTTGTGGTTTGGACTCATTTGGGCTATTTCACTCGTACATGTCCTTGTTGGATGGCGTGGGCAATCATTCCTCAACCTCATCGATCGATCCCTTTACTCGATGGGGATGCATGGCTTCCAGATCCCCGCAGCTCTCCTCATTGGTATGGTTCTAGGAAAACCTAGAGGATTCGGACTCATACAGAAGAAAGAGGAACTCGCTGACCAGATCGTCAAAGAAGAAAGGGATTTCAGATTTGATCCCGAAGATCCTTACAACCTTGAAATTGAACCTGAGACCTATGAACAGGCCGAGAATCTCGTAGCAGAGAGGTGGTTTGAACTGGAAGAAGTGACGTGGAAGGTGAAGTGGAAACCAAGAATTCGGGCTGTCGTCATCATATTTTTGATCCTACAATGTGGTGTTGCTGCATCCGCAGTCATTCTGATGCAAGGACATGAGGCGCGTATGGCAGCCATTGATGCTGCTGACAGCGAAGCGTTGGAGTATGCTGCATCCCAAGCAGCCGATGGTGAGGTGATTCTTATCGAAGGAGAGGTTTGGACCCACCTACCTACGAAAAGCACCGCCATGTGGTCCCATTACCCTAGTTTAGGGTTGGCCGAACTGAATGATAGTCCATCCTTCAACATCACAGCTGCCCTTCTTCAAGGGGATATTGAGGTCCTGATGCAAAATGATGTTGCTTGGGCAGTGACCAGTATTCGTGGTTGGGCCATGTCATATATCGCCATTAATCCACAATGGGAGCTTGTTGCTGATTTCAAAGGCACTCGCGTCTGGAAACTTCTCAGTGAAAAACCTCCTCTTCCGCATTCAATGATAAGGCCAATCACAGACCTGTACTGTGAACCATCGTGTGAGTTGCGCAAGCATCCTTGGAGTGGGGCGATGAGTGATGTTTCCCTACCAAACGGAGGTGATGAAGTGAATTATACAGAATCCGGTTCAATCTCATTTCCAATCGCTATCTCAGATGAATTCCAACGCCGAGATGTCATCCTTTCTCTATTCCTGTTAACCAGCGGAGACATTGATTTGACCTTCACTTGTGAACAAGGAAACATATCTATCACCGAAGTCCATCGTATGGAGCAATCTCAATGGACCCGTGTCTCAATCACATTCCCAGATGTCCAAACAGGTCAAGTCAATGCAAGTCTCAAAATCGACCTAGGCGGAGGATTTTCAAGATGGATCAATCCTCTTGGTTCAAGTGGGCGTTCGGAAGTCATCCTCGACACCCAAGGCCTTTACGTTCTCTTCACAGAGGTTAGGTTAAGCCAGTAGCAAAGATGGGGATGAGAGACGAATGACAGAACTTCAGCAACTGATGGTTCTGCTTCCAACACGTGATGAAGAAGGAGCAATCAGTGCTACAATCAAGGGAATTCCTCGGACCAAACTCAAGGAGATGGGTTATGCCACCAGAATTCTCGTGGCAGATGGGCGCTCCACCGATGCCACACGGGAGATTGCCCTTTCCATGGGTTGTGATGTACTGACCCAACGTGGTGAGATGGGCAAGGGTGTCGGACTCAGACAGGGTTTCGAGTTCTTTCTGAGCACAGAATGTGATGTCCTCGTCATGCTTGATGCGGATGGAACATACGACCCACGAGACATGACAAAGCTGCTGCAGACACTGGAGAATGATCAGGACGTCGTCATAGGAAGCAGGTTGAGATGAGCAATGCACCCAGAGGCAATGTCACGATTGAACTACCTTGGCAACCATCTTTTGACATGGTCCGCAGTGGTCATGCATGGAGTGTATATCAGTGATTTGTGCACGGGATACTGGGCATTCACACGCAGAGCACTCAAAGAGATATTTCCCCTTCTGAATTCGATTACTTTTGAGATTGAGGCGGAGATGTATGCCGCGGCCGCCGCACTTGAGTTGAACATTGACGAGAGACCGATACATTACGGCCAACGTATCGGTGTGCCAAAACTTGGTTCGATCAATGACGGTGCCAGCATCCTACGAAAGATTCTGACTAGAGCGATCATACAAGTTCCTATCTCTCATCAGATTGAAAGATATCAATGAGCTTGCCAAGACCTTCAGAGAAGGGTATGCTGCACTTGAAACCAAGATCTTTGTGGGCGCGATAAGATGAGCCAACTGAATGACGTATGTCACCAGGTCTAGCGGGGCCAGAAGTACGCTCAATCTTCCTCACAATATGACGCTCAACCTCATCAGCAAGATCGAGAATAGACAACTGATTTTCCGAGCAGAGGTTGTATACCCGGGCATGCCCCTTTGCAGAAACACCATCATTCAGCAGTGCATCCAGACCGAGCAGAAGTCCTTGAACAATGTCAGACACATGGATGAAATCTCTAGACTGCTCTCCATCTCCATCAATGCGTAAGGGTTGCCCTCCTAGAGCTCGAGCGATGAATATCGAAATCACACCGCTGTAAGGAGAAGTTGGATCCTGACGGGGGCCATAGACATTGAAAAAACGAAAAGCCGTTGAGGGTACAATGCAGTCGACCTCTGTAATCAGTCGCTCTGCATCCAGCTTTGAAACTCCATAATTCGAAATTGGTGTCGTCGAATGGCCCTCAGTTATGGGAATTTCTGTCGGCTCACCATAAACCGCTGCCGAGGAGGAGAAGACAACAGGACAAGGAGATTCTATCGAGGAAGATAACATCATGATATTGTGAAGTCCATCGAAGTTTACAGCCCGGTCCAGTGCGGGATCCTCTTGACAACGTTCAACCGACGCTATAGCAGCAAGATGAACGATGCCATCAACACTCGACACAAGATGGCTGAGGATCTCAGTATCTAGAATAGAACCTTCAATGAATCCAATCATCCCACCGGTGATCTCGGAAACGTCCTTTAGGTCGATGGCAAGGGCATTTGGAATGTTCTCGATTTTCCCTGTATCGAGATTATCGAGCACAATTACAGCATCACCACGCTCACTGAGAGTATCAGCAACGTGGCTTCCTATGAAGCCAGCCCCGCCTGTCACGAGAAAACGCCGCACAGGAGTCGATACAGGCGCGGACATAGCAGACCCAAACAACCCAGAACGATGAAGACAGCGGACGTCATCGGTCCATTATGGCCGAGATGGAGATTATCGAGCGAGTCTCACTCTCTGAGGTGCTCGAACGATTCGGCATCGTAGGAGAAGGGCGCGAACGCCGGTTGATTCTCTGCCCAAGAAAAGAAAGACCTGCCTTCCAAAAACGCGGTGAGACAATCACAGTCAATCACCCAGTCATTGCAGTATTCCATCGACCAGGTCCTGAATCTCAAGTCCTCATTGACGAAGGATTCGACCCTCTTTCAGCCTCCTACCAACTTCTCGACCTTCACAGCGATGACATCAACAAGTGGACTGCTGGCTTGCTCGGTGATGACTGGATTGAATCCAGCACACACATCTTAGCCGTGCCGCCAGGATACATGACTGAAACACGCATGGAGTTCCCCACTCAGATCTGGAAGACGTTGCGACACCCATCGCTCAACCATCTTGAACGACTGCCCATGCAGTTACGGCCGGATCATGTCGTCGGAAAGGCCTTCGTCCATCTGCCCAAACATGCTCAGAACATCGCACCGGAAGAGGATAGCATGGCAGCCATGATGGCGAAGACATCGGTGAAGAAGAGCGACGTGGCTCCACAGCCAGTCACAATCACGCAACCAGTTGCAGAAAGCCCTACACCCATGCCCATTCCGGGAGCGTCTCCAGAGAATCCGGCACCCATGGCAGTTCCTGCACCGGTAGCAGTTCCTGAACCTATGCCAGTTCCAGCACCCATGGCGGTTCCTGCACCTGTAGCCATTCCCACACCCATGGACATCCCTGAATCTGGTGACAGCGCTGAACCAGAGGTAGGGAAAACTGTAGAGGCGAGCATTCCGGATGAAATACCCCCAGCAGATGAAAGCACGCCCATCGAACGAGAGGTAAAGGAAATGATCTCAAAACTTCGGAAGGACGGACTTGAGCCGATGGAAGTGATGAGTCATCCTGATTTTGTGAGCCTCACTGAAAGGGCCATCGCTACCGGCATGGATGAATATGCCATCTTCATGATGCTGAATAGTTAACCACACGGTGTGCTTAAGGTTCGACCACCTGTCGTGGTAACGTGGTGTTCTGCACATCTTGTGGCCATGAGTCACTTGCTGATGATGGGCTGTGCCGAATGTGCGGCGAACGATTGATCAGTGTTCGAGAACTTGAGGACCTGCAGACTGAAGGTCAACAGAATCGCCGTATCGTGCAATCCGAAAGCAGTCAGACTCCTGTTGAAGTCGCGCTTCCCCCTTCGCTAGGTGAAACTGAAAACGCTCGAAAGGCTGCTGACATACATCGTGATCGATTGAATTCATCCCATCGACGCCTGCAGAACCTCGTTGGCGACAGGTGAGGAAACCTGAGACTGAAGCATCTTGCCATCGCTCTCTCGCAGCTTGAGTCGACATCTATTCACAACGATGATTTTGAACAATGGGATCTCTCAGGAGATCTTGCTGCCCGGTGGTTGGATGGAATCAGTGACGTGATTCAAGGGCGCACAGTTTTCGACCTGTGTGCTGGCAACGGCATCCTCGGCCTTGGCGCCTTGAAAATCGGTTCATCAAGTGTCGTTCTGGTAGAAACCGATCCTGAACGATCTCGCTGTTCTGCCCGGAATGCTGAGAAGATGAGTGAAAAGGTGAGCCAGATACATACAACGTGGAGGCAACTTGGTACACATCCAGTTGTTCAAGAGATTGATGAAGGGGCGGTGGTTGTTGCAACATGCCACATCGATGGGCCTGCGGTTTGGACCATGAATGAGGCAGTGGTGCTCATGAATCCTCCTTTTGGAACCGTCATCAAGGGATCCGATAGAGCACCCATCAAGGCCGCGTGTGCCATGAAACCTTGTATGATCGAGATCATGCATTCACGTCACGCAACTCATCTCAAGGCCCTGATCGAGGCGGATGGATATTTGGCTGAACGACGATTCAATGCTGAATTCGACCTACCTAGACAGGCAGAACACCATGTCTCCGAACGCAGTCACACAGATGTTTCTGTCTGGCGATGCGTGCCGCAGCAGTCGATGCTTTGATGAGCAGAATGCATCGAGACCTCATCATGGGACGCTTTGTAGTACCCGGAGATATCATCGTCCAAGATGGTTCTTCGACAATGGTCGGAGAAGGTACACAACTGCGAGGGAGTGATATCATCGCAGAGCGACTCGGGCAGGCAGAATTGTCAGGGGAAGTCTGGTACGTACGACCTGCAACTGAGGGGCCCAGTGACATCAAGGTAGGGGATGTCGTCTACGCCAGCGTGTCACGACTCAACGAGAATTTCGCGATGGTGAACATCGTCGGCGTCGATGGTTCGCTCAATTCGAGTCTATTACCCGAACATATCGATGCGGAGATTGGTGTGGCTGATCTCGTCGACCGATTCATGCACGAGCCTCGAGATGCCTTTCGCATCCGGGACATCATCCGTGCAGAAGTCACTCGTGCAGGTCCTGTAATTCGGGTTTCCATGAAACGCGGTGGTGATTTGGGAGTCCTCCATGCACAATGTCCATCCTGCGGCATTGCACTTGAAGCAGGCGAATGGGGAAGAGAGTACAATGTCCGCTGCTCCCGCTGTGATTATCGAGGATACCGCGTCCTTTCAAACGGATTTGGTCATGGAACCTCAATGCCGAAGAGCGTATCGGAACTCAGTGGACTCAATGGATCTGGGCGATGGTCTGAAGAAATCGAAGCTGAGAGAAAAGCCAACCGAGTCGCAAGAGGAGTTCTCTTGCGTTCTGATTCTCAACGTGACATGTATGATCCTGCAAGTCGTCTCTTCATTGGTGGACTTGCCCCAGAGACTGAAGCAAGGGACCTGACAGACTTGTTCTCACGATGTGGTCAAGTCGTCGATGCCTTTGTCATTCGTGACCGTGACACTAGAGTATCAAAAGGATATGGATTCGTGACCATGGGAGATGCAGGAATGGCATCACAAGCCGCAAGAAAGCTGAACCGACACGAATTGAACGGGCGAAATATCGCTGTCAGACCCGCAGGAGAAGACCGAAAGAAGCGGGGTGGACGCCATGGGAAAGACCGAAGAAAGGGAGATGGCAGAGGTGGAAAGGGTAGGCAAAGCGGAGGCCGTGATCGCAAGGGTCAACCAAAGAAAGAACATGTTCATGGTCACCGCTCCAAGAGAGAACTTGAAGCAATGCTCGAAGAAGGCAAAATCACCAAGCAGGAGTTCAACGACGCTCTGAGGTGAACAATACGACTTGGCTCGTCATCGATGGATACGAGGATGAACCTGCAGCCTTCGGCGTCCCCCCTTACGTGGGTTTCCACATCCGCTATGTCTGCGGCGTCCTTGAGGAACATGATTTAGACTACACGTACATGACAATCGATCAAATCAGAATAGAACGGCGACGAGGGACACTGGAAAGGTGTATCAAGAACATCGAAGGCGTCGTCATCCTAGCAGGGGCCATCGTTCCAGGAAAATACGTTAGAGGAACCCCAATAAGTCGTAAAGAGGTTGACGCACTCATTGAAGAGATCAATGCAGATACGAAGATTCTGTGCGGGGGCTGGGCTATCAGAGGTTGGCGCCAACAAGGTTGGACACCATTGAGGCCCTCTCTTTTCCTTGCACATCACGACCTCGATGCAACTCTTGACATATTTCTGCGAGATGGTTCCTTCAAACATGCTCGAAGAACCGCCGAACAATGGCACCGCTGGGCCCTGGCTGGTGCTTCAAGCAAGGCGATTACAACTCACCCGGATTTGCCAGATCCTCTCACAGTGGAGATTGAGTTGTATCAGGGTTGTGTCCGTTTTCAACGTGGATGTCGTTTCTGCATCGAACCGAAGAAAGGTGCACCGGTCAACCGACCAATCAGATCTATCATTGATGAAGTCACCACCGCACTCGACGCAGGTGCGCAGCATGTTCGGCTTGGAGGTGCTACATGCATCTATACATGGCACGCCGAAGGAGTGGGAGAACTCGAGCACCCGCGGCCCAACCCAGAACCCATCACTGAACTTCTACATACACTTCGAGAGGATGAACGTCTCGACATCCTCCATGTCGACAATGCAAATCCATCCATCATCGCAGAGCACCTTGAGGAATCCGAAGTAATCACACGCCTTTTGGCAGACACATTATCAGACGGTGCAGTCCTTTCATTCGGACTTGAGAGTGCAGATCCACAAGTACATGATGCAAACTGGCTGAATTGTACTACTGAGCAATTCAGGACTGCTGTTCGTCACATCAATGAGTTTGGTTCTGAACGGGGGCCGCGCGGATTACCACAACTGCTTCCGGGCGTCAATCTAATCGCTGGGCTCCACGGTGAGAGAGAATCGACATGGGATCAGAATCATGCACTGCTCGCATCTATTCTGAAGGAAGGACTCATGCTTCGGCGCGTGAATCTTCGGCAGGTCGAAGGAGATGGTTTTCCAGAGATCGACAAGGAGAGGTTTCAATCCGAAAAAAGGAGGATTAGGAAAACTGTGGATTCACCAATGCTCGAACGCATCGCACCATTGAGGAACATACTCAGAAAAGTGCGCTGGGAAGCACATGGTGGAAGAATCAGAACGCTTTCAGACGTCGAACAAGAGAAACATAGGGACCTTGAGATTCATGGACAAGGAGGGATCACTTTCGGGCGGCAAGTTGGAGCATACCCTTTGCTCATCGGTGTACCTTACCTCATTCCTCTTGAAACTGTGAGCGATGTAGTGGTGACCGATCACGGTCAAAGAAGTGTTACTGCAATTGAGATTGGACTTGATCCTATCTCCGTGACTGAGCAGCAATTGCGCTCGATTCCAGGGATTGGAGAAAAGACTGCATGGTCTGTGGTCGCAGACCGTGCCCATCGACGCTTGGAAGGTTATGACTCAATCAAGCCGATCATTGACCTGACCACAAAGGAAGCACACCCCTGGTTGACCACAATCTTTGGGGGCGTTTCATGACTGTCGATAAATTGATCACAGCATCTGCAGAGCTTGTCAAACGATGTCGGGAAATCATTCCTAGAATACTTGAGAGTGAGCCTGCAGTCGCACACATCTACGCTCCTTTGGAATACGCAAATCAAGTCCATCAAGCCTATATCCGGAAATTTGCCGGCCTTGGTTCCAAGACATTGCTTCTGGGTCTCAATCCAGGTCCGTTTGGAATGGGGCAGACAGGTATACCCTTCGGAGCCACAGCGATTGTTCGAGAATTCCTCGGCCTGCGTGGATTCGAGATTCTACAACCAGGGGATACTCACCACAAACGACCGATTGAGGGACTAGGATTCAAGCGTCAAGAGATTTCAGGTACTCGCCTCTGGCGTGGACTCGGAGAGTTTCTAGGGGCTGCCGAAGACATTCATCGCAGCGTATTTCTAATGAATCATTGTCCATTACTCTTCCTAGAAGCATCAGGACGCAACCTCACTCCAGACCGCCTTAAAGGAGAGGCGGCGGCTGAAATGCTCTCAGCCTGTGATGAACATGTACTTCGTACTATGGAGATTCTTGGTACCCGGTCAATCATTGGAGTCGGACGCTTCGCAGAGCGCAGAGCCTTAGAACTGGCCCCCGCGCTGAAATGGAACGTCGACGTCCACTATCTCCTGCACCCAAGTCCGCAGGTGCCGGAGGCGAACCGAGAAGGTGGAAAGGTCTGGAGAGCACGGCTCAATAACACATTGAGAGATGCAGGTGTGTCGTTATAAGCAAAGAGTGTGTGTTGGCCCACATGGCTCAAACTATGCAAGCCCACAAGACTGACCGTGACTGGACCAAACCCATTGATGACGACCCTCATACACTGTATGACCTACTCGAAAAAGCGGTTGGCCGATATCAGGATCAGTTGCTATTCGGCTACATTCCTAGTCAAGGAATGCCACGCGTGCATGTAACGTACAACGAGATGCTCGGCAGCGTTCAGGCTGCTGCCCGTTCGATGCAGGAACGCGGTGTCAAAGAAGGCGATCGTGTCGCCATGATTCTCAATAATAGCGTAGAATGGGCAACTATCGCCTATGCAGCAAGTGCCCTTGGAGCATCCTACACCTCGATGTACACGCATCAGCATGGAAGTGAATGGGCTTACATCATCGGGGACTCGGCCCCTAGTATCCTGTTCATTGCGGATGATGAGATTCTTGTTGGCCTCTCAGAACATCTCGGCGATGATGCTGAATCATGGCCTTCAAGCGGAGTAGTGATTCTGGGTGACGATAAGCCGACCGCTGATGTCCCAGATGGTGTCAATGTAGGCACATGGGTAGATTTCCTCTCATCTGGACGTAAGGCACAGGAGACCGACCCATTCGAACCAGCTCCTCTGGATTATGAGCGGCTTGCGACACTCATCTATACTTCAGGAACGACTGGAAAACCAAAGGGTGTGATGTTATCAAACTGGAACATCCTCCACAATATCACATCCATGCAGGGCAGATTCGATATTCAAGCAGGTGATCGAACCGCTTCGTTCCTTCCTTGGGCACATAGTTTCGGACAGATGGGTGATCTACACTTCATGGTTCATCAGGGCGTCCATATCAACATCATCTCTGACCTGACCAAGATTGTCGATGAATGCGCTGAGATTCGACCACACGCTTTGTTCGCCGTGCCCCGCATCTGGAACAGAGTCTATGACAAAGTGATGGCAGGTATGACGGGGGTCAAAGGCGTGCTAGGCCACCGTGCACTGAAACTTGCGAAGCGGCGAATCGAACGAGCAGGTGTCGAACTGGTGGCGGTCCCGCCAAAAGGATTCATGGATAAGTTACTCGACAAAATCGTTCTGAAGAAGATTCGAGGGAAATTCGGTGGTGAGATGCGATTCTGCGTGAGTGGAGGTGCTGCACTCTCGCCAGAAGTAGCGACGTTCATCCAATGTGTCGGCTTTTCCATCTTCGAAGGATTCGGCCTGACTGAAACTTCGCCACTCGTTTCATTGAATGGGTGGGAAGAAGGTGATCATTGCCGCATAGGTAGTGTCGGTCGCGTCGTTCCAGGAGTCAGGGTCATCATCGATCAAGATGCATGGGAGGACCCCGACACTGAGGATGGCGAGGTTGTCATCGATGGTCCTAACGTGATGCAAGGTTATTGGAAGAAGGACGAAGAGACTGATGCAGTCATGACAGATGAAGGACATTTCCGGACAGGAGACCTCGGACGCATCGACGACGGGTTCCTCTTCATCACTGGGCGAGTCAAAGAGCAATTCAAACTACAGAACGGCAAGTATGTCGCCCCTGCACCGCTCGAAGAGTCACTGAAATTGAGTCCTTATGTAGAACAGTGTCTTGTCGATGGTAGTGGTAAAACTAAGACTTTCACGGTCATCGTTCCCGATTTCCAGATTCTGCGCACGAAGCTCGAACAAGCAAAAGTAACGATGGCTAAGACCAACAAAGAACTCGCTAATGACAAGGCTGTGCGTTCCTGGGTGCTTGAAGACCTGAAGAGTTCAATCATGAACGAATGGAAGGGATTCGAGGTCAGCGGTTCCATCATCATCGACCACGATGAATGGACAACGGAGAACCGTTTGTTGACGCCGAAACTGTCAGTACGACGCAAGCAGGTACTCGATCGACATGAAGGGACCATCGAAGCGATTTGAGGAAGCACCCTACGAAGGGGTCATGTGCAACCGGCTCCACGTCCAACTATGAGCGCTGGCAGCGAGCAGCCGTCCTCGGCGGGGCAGCCAACTCAGCCCGTCTTCACCACGACTGCGGGTCCAGTCCGCATCATCACGGCTGCTTCGCTGTTCGATGGCCACGATGCTGCGATCAACGTGATGCGTCGCTTGATCCAAGAAGCTGGAGCTGAGGTCATCCATCTCGGTCACGATCGCTCAGCTCAGGATGTGGTAGATGCAGCAGTTCAGGAAGATGCACACGCAGTTGCTCTAACCTCCTACCAAGGTGGTCACATCGAATATTTCTCCTACATTCGTACACTTCTCAACGATATGGGGTGTGAACATGTGCGCATCTTCGGCGGAGGTGGAGGGACGATTACACCTCCTGAAATCTCACATCTACAGGACAATGGCATCACGAAGATCTACTCGCCTGAGGACGGACAGCGCATGGGCCTAATGGGAATGATCCATCATCTCATGGAACATGCCAGTGATGTCGATATTCTTGATGTTGCTAGAGATGCTGGTATGCCAAAACGATTGACACCGCAGGATACCGTTGCAGTTGCACGTCTGCTCACACTCGCTGAATGTGCCGATGAGAAAAGGTTCCGAACTGCACTCGAAGGAATTCAGCCCTCTAATGAAGGTCATTCTGCTCCAATCATTGGTGTCACGGGAACCGGAGGTGCTGGAAAATCCAGCCTTCTGGATGAATTGATGCTACGCATCATCCGCGATCAACCCGAGACGCGAATATGTCTGCTCTGCATCGATCCGACAAAGAAGCGGACAGGAGGCGCACTGCTTGGAGACCGGATTCGTATGAACAGTCTTTCCAACTCGAATTTATTCATGCGCTCAATCGCTAGCCGTGGAAGCGGAATGGAGGTCAGCACGAACCTTGATCGTGCCATAGAGGTGGCGCAATATGCTGGCTTTGACCTAATCTTCTGTGAAACCAGTGGCATTGGGCAAGGGAGCGATGCCATCACGCGAGTTGCAGATGTTTCGATGTATGTCATGACTGCTGAGTTCGGTGCTCAAACCCAGTTAGAGAAGATTGAGATGCTTGATTCTGCGGATCTGATCGTCCTCAACAAGGCCGAGAAGATCGGTTCCGAAGATGCACTGAAGGCGATTCGCAAACAGGTTCGTAGAAATCGGAATGACTTCCACGGCGATGATCATAAACTCCCCGTCGTTGCTACCATCGCTAGTCAGTTCGCCAACGCAGGGGTTGACGATTGTTGGATGCGTCTTGCTCAACTCATAGACGAACATGTTGGAGCACCGACATGGAAAGCAAGGCCACCTCACGCGGGTGCAGCGGAGCATATCGGTATCATTCACCCAAACCGCGTTCACTATCTCGCTGAAATAGCAGCGACGGTACGTGATCACCATGACACCACAAAGAATGAGGCAGAACAACTCCGCACACGTCAAGCCCTGTACAGAGCTTCTGAACACGCCAAGGGTGAAGACGAGACGAGTTTAGCCTCGGACCTAGAGCATCAGGCTAAGAAGATCGAGAACGGACTTAGAGATGAGATTCTCGATGAAATGAATCAATATCGAGCCATCGCTGAAGAATACCGTTCTGGGAAGTTCACTTACACAGTACGTGGACGAGCAATTTCGGTAGAGACCACAACGACAAGCCTCGCAGGGTCATCTATCCCTCGCATTGGGCTACCTCTCTTTGACGAGGATGGAGTACTGTACACATGGTTGCGCAGCGAAAATCTTCCCGGGCACTTTCCCTTCACTGCCGGGGTCTATCCCTTCAAGCGTTCTGATGAATCACCGACTCGGATGTTCGCAGGCGAGGGCCCACCTGAGCGCACGAATCAGAGATTCCACTACCTTTCGGAGAACCAGGATTACGCCCGTCTCTCGACTGCTTTTGATTCGGTTACTCTGTATGGACGTGACCCTGACCTGAGGCCTGATATTTATGGAAAAGTGGGGAATTCAGGTGTTAGTATCGCTACACTCGATGATGCAAAGCGATTGTATTCGGGTTTTGATTTATGTGACACCAACACAAGTGTGAGTATGACAATAAATGGACCAGCACCAATCATTCTTGCATTCTTCTTGAACGCGGCGATTGACCAACAAGTCGAGAAGCGTCTCAAGGAAGATGGACGCTGGGAACAAAGAGCAATCGATGCGATGCGCACTTCGGAACCCTACAACGGTGAATTACCACAGAACCATGGAGGATTGGGCCTTGGTACTGTAGGAATAGATGTACGTGAACTATTGAGTGATGAAGAGTACAAGGCCATCGAGGCATTCACGTTACAGCAGGTACGCGGAACTGTGCAGGCTGACATCCTCAAAGAGGACCAAGCACAGAACACGTGTATCTTCTCGACGGATTTTGCATTGAAACTCATGGGTGACGTCCAGCAATACTACATCGACAATGGTGTGCGGAATCACTATTCTGTGAGCATATCCGGCTATCACATAGCTGAAGCGGGAGCGAATCCCATCACGCAACTCGCTCTGACTCTTGCAAATGGGTTCACCTACGTCGAATATTATCTCAGTCGCGGAATGAATATAGATGACTTTGCCCCGAATCTTTCATTCTTCTTCAGCAATGGGCTTGACCCTGAATATACTGTCATAGGGCGTGTCGCCCGACGCATCTGGGCCGTCACTATGCGCAATATGTATGGAGCCGATGAGCGCAGTCAGAAGTTGAAGTACCATATCCAGACTTCGGGGCGTTCACTGCACGCACAGGAGATCGACTTCAACGATATTCGGACAACTTTGCAAGCATTGCTCGCCATACAGGACCATGCCAACTCATTGCACACAAATGCCTACGATGAAGCAATCACAACTCCAACAAGGGAAAGTGTTCGGCGTGCTCTTGCCATACAGCTCATCGTAAACAAGGAATCTGGTTGGACTTCAACCGAGAATCCTCTACAAGGATCATTCATCGTCGACGAACTCACAGAACTGGTCGAGCAGGCTGTGCTAGAGGAATTCGAAGCACTGTCCAGGAGAGGAGGGGTGCTCGGTGCAATGGAGACGATGTATCAGCGTGCCAAGATCCAAGATGAATCTATGCACTATGAACAACTCAAACACTCAGGTGAACACGCAATCATCGGTGTGAATACATTCCTCGATGCATCATCAGAACAGGATGAAGAGGAATTCGATATGGAACTCGCAAGGGCGACGCCGGAGGAGAAGAAGTTGTGCCTCGACCGGCTTACGGCACAGCATCGCCATTTCGGTGAATTCAATCGAACAATACCTGCTCTTGAATCACTCAAGGAAGTCTCCCGTAGTGGAGGAAATATCTTCGCCGAACTGATGCAAACGGTCAGAGTCGCATCACTGGGACAGATCACATCTGCATTGTTCGAGGTCGGTGGTTGCTATCGTCGAAATATGTGAACAACTCCGAGCGTCAGCATTGCTTGTCGCACTCGTTGTCATTGCACTATTTTCAGGCTGCCTCGAAGAGGGTGACGAATACGAAAATGTGACAGTATATGTTGCTCCGACCTTGATTCTCGATGACACCGAATTGGTTCTCGAGCCCGGACGTTCGATCGTGATTTCAGGCACGGTCGCCTCTATTGTAGATGAAACATGCCTGATCAATCTGGCATCATCAGGGGTCGGGCTTGATATTGATTCGAGTATTCAGGCGGATGGAAAATTCAGCGTCGCAGTGGATAATCTCATCGAAGCTACCGAGATCATTGTACTGGTGGAATGCAGCAGGGCGGGCGAGCTTGAAGCACAAACGGTGCGATGCATAGTTCATTCGGACGAGGACGTGGCTCAGACCGATGGACTCGATCGACTCGATGAAGTGCTGATCTTCATAGACTGGATCGATGGACTCGACGAAGGCACTTTCACACCTCCAACCTCTTCTGGTTCTGCTACCTTTCAAGCCGATTCAATCTCGTTTGAGGTTTCTTGGACCTCTGATCCAGTGAGAGTGAATTGGTCCTGGGATGTTTCCGATGTAGGTGCATTCGAACGTATCGCTGTCGGAGATGAAAGGTCAACCAAGGTCACTCGAATCGATGATGGCGATGCACTCAGGAATCTGACTCTACATCCTGCTTCACTTGATCTAGAACAGACCTACGTGGAACACATCAATGCCTCATGCGGGAATCTATCTCTGGCTAATACCGAACTCCGACATCCATGGGGTTGTGGGAAAAATGGGAGTGATATTGCGCTCATAGTTACTGTCTCAGCCATGGTTCAAGGGTTGCAGAACGAAGGAGCTGTGCTCACGTTGATTCCGACATCTGACAAAACTAGGTACAGAACTGAAGGGTCTGGAGTAATCCTAGATATCGTTCATCATGCAGATGAGAAAGTGGACGGTATCGTGCTTTGGCGGGCGAATGGTGCTCAAACCGCGAGGCTCACACTCTCATTAGGTGGAGACCACAATATTTCGATTCCCACTGATTCAATCCGCGCATCCTTCAATTCACAGCGCGGTAATCTCTCTATTGAAAATGGAACGAACTGGAGTCTACCTCTCAACATCATCTCAAATGTCACACTACAACGTATCATGGTCGAAGTCCACAGACCACACTCTATGACGGACTGGTCCGTTGAGGTTCTAGCAATAATCACTCTGGATATCAACGGTCAAGGAATGAACAAGGGATGGACTGCCGTGTATGATGCTGCACATCGGATTGATGGGGGGTGGAACGGAACACTGTTCCTGACAGGGCCAATCACTGCTCCAAGTCGTATTCGCCTCCTCGTCATCGATACGTGGGCTGGAACATCAGGATGGGGAGAACCTGATGTGAATCGTAGTGATAACAAGACATTCGATCGTGTAGGTCAAGGAAATAAAATGGTGGGGGCAGAGATTGATCTATTCATCGAGGAAGGGACTGAATTGTGTTGGCGATGGACATCTCCAAAGAATGGAACGGGAGACCTGCACACACACATAGGAGATGAGAAACCATCATTCATGACATTCGATGGGGCCATTGGTCAGCGATGTTGGATGGCTAACGAGACCTTACCCCTCTCAATCATCTTCTGGCCAGATTCAGTCGGAGTCGATGTACGCCTGGAAGTCTGGGGAGAAGTACAGGAGATGTTCATTTGAACAACGACCGACATGAACGACAGATGCGTATGTCCGATGTAGGTATCGATGGACAACGAAGGTTCGCTCAGGCACGCGTTGCGATGGTAGGTTGTGGAGGCCTAGCTGCAGGCTCGTTACCAGCATTGGTTGGTGCCGGCATAGGCCATATCAGATTGATTGACGACGATATTGTAACAAAGAGCAACCTTCATCGTCAAATGTTGTTCACTGAGGCTGATCTAGACCTGCCAAAAGCAGAGGTTGCTGCAGCTTGGGCCAGAGCGAGAGATAAAACGCTCACAATCGAAACTCGTGCTGAACGCCTAGACGCTAGAAATGCTGTTGACCTGCTCGATGGTGTTGATATCGTAATTGATGGAACGGACACACTAGCTGCTCGATGGGCTATAGATGCTGCTGCCCAGCAATTATCTCTCCCATGGTGCTTCGCTGCAATCGATCGTTGGACTGCACAAGTGGCTCTCCTCAACCTCAAGGGAGGGGCGACGTTATCTGACCTCATTGCACCGGGGAGTGCAGAACCTGCATCATGTTCTGAGGTGGGAGTCCTAGGTGCGTCGGTTCTAACCGTGGGAGCACTACAAGCGTGTGAGGTCTTGCGATTTTTGCTCGGGCTCACCGTAGCCAGCGCCAATGCAATATTGATCGTAGAACTTGACGCCATGGTCATCCGTCGCCTTGAGATTCGAGGGCGTCGAGGCCACATCACCGACAACCATAGTTCTGTGGATCTAAAAACACGTACCTTCTCACCAGACACCCTGCATGACAGGATTCTCAATGGATGGTCACCACGGTTCATCGACGTGATGCAAGATTCGATCGATTTAGACAACCTGAAACAGAGTGCCGATGAGATTCTCCTCGTCTGCCCATTGGGCCTGCGTTCGATGAGAATCGCCGCGCAATGGATTGCTAGGGGGTTTGACGCAGAGAGAGTATTCATCCTTGAAGGAGGTTTAGATTCATGGCATATCAGAGGATTTGACCGAAATCTGATTACTCAGTCGGAAAGCCCCGCATAATAAGTGGCACAGGATTTCGGGGTCTCCCAAACGTGCATCGCTGACACCCACATCTTGTTCCCGTAGACTGAATTGATGTGGGGAGCTACCTGCTCAAAAGCCCAACGTGCAAGGTTTTCAGCGGTTGGAATGAATGGCACAATGACAGTATGGTGGTCAGGTCCCATCTCATCAAGCGCCCGTAGAGTCATCTCATCGCCTTCCCATACTACAAATGCATGGTCGATGACATCATGGACGTGTTCTTTGAGAATACGACTGATATCAGAGAAATCAATGACCATTCCTTCCTCGGATACACCCGATTGCGTTACCGTCTCTCCACGTACTTCAATTTCCCACCTATATCGATGTCCATGTAGATTGCAGCATTTCATCTTGTGATTGGGGATTCGGTGACCAGTGTCAGTCTCAACCCATCTGCGAACAGCCATGTCGGCATCGCGCCCTTCACTTGTCACGAAGTGTCTGAAGGGCCATGGTCTCATCAACGTGATGGGCCATGTTTCAAGAACCATGGAGTGGCATTCAGGCTGTAATCAAGCTTGACATGAGTCCTGAACCAGATTTCATCAATTCAGATAGTCAATGAAGAGCATGTTATTGATTGAGGAGTTCATCAACAAGGTGTGGACCAAGGGCGATCAGAGTGGCACTACCACCAGCCCCGGCGGTAGAATAATCCTCCAGAGTCACCATAGATTGATTCTGGAGGGTGATGACACCTTCAGGAGCATCAGTCCAAAGAAGAGTTCCACCCGATGTCCTCAGCAGAGCTGCCCCGGCTGCTAGATCCCAAGGGAAAGGAGCCCAACCCGTAGCTGCAAAAACGTACCCTGCTATTGCACCATGGGCGACGGAAGCCATCTCAAGGACACATCCGTCGGGTTCATGTCCCACGTCGAGACCAGATAAGATCCATTTTTCCACATCATGCTGAGCCCCTCTCTTCAGATCCCAAATCCCATGGATATCTCGACCCGGCTCAGACAAAGGAGGTGGGCACAACCAAGTTCCGCTGGCAGCGTCACTGGCATAGGTTACTCCACGCGTCAAATCATGAACAATTCCAGCAATCGCTCCTTCAGAAGACCAGAATCCAACGGATATCGAAGCTCCTGGTCGGTCCTCGATGAACATCCTTGTTCCATCAATCGGATCGAGGACCCAAGCAGCATCACATGGATGGTGTTCAGACCAACCTTCTTCTT
>CAZMJD010000007.1:0-23080 GCA_964566385.1 uncultured Candidatus Poseidoniales archaeon
TCAACGCCTCTCTGATCATCATCGAGGGGTATTCATCAGCGGTCGTCCAGGCTCTGGAAAAACCACTCTAGCCCAGGCAGTTGCTGAATACTTGGATGCTGAAATGGGCCAGATGGTCAAGACTATGGAGGCGCCACGCGATTTGCAATTAGTTGATCGTATAACCCAATATGCACCACTTGAAGGAGACCTAGAGAAAACCTCTGAGATCATTTTCTTGACTCGTCCCGACTTCGTTATTTTCGATGAGGTCAGACGTGCTCGAGATTTCGAGATTTTCAGCGATGTTCGACTCGCTGGTGTTGGCTTACTTGGTGTGACTCACGCCAACTCAGCTCTGGAAGCGATTCAGCGTCTGATAGGTAAGGTCGAATTGGGCTTGGTCCCACAAGTACTCGATACGATTCTTCATGTGGAACATGGAAAGATCGTCCAAGTTCTTGAACTCAGAATGGTTGTCAAACCACCAACTGGAATGCAGGATGACCTTTCTCGTCCAGTGATTGAAGTGGTTGAATTTCCTTCTGGAAAAGTATCGCATGAGATGTTTGCCTTTGGCTCAGAGATATCAGTGGTTCCTGTTGAAGGCTCTAGTGGCACTAAGAGCCCCATACTACGTTTTGCTCGTCATGGTCTGTGTAATGCAGTGCGAGATATGCTACACATGAGGTGCGAGGTTGATCTGGTCTCATCCACCCAAGCTGATGTCTATGTCCCTGATCGAATGGTCGGTGCAGCAGTAGGACCCAAAGGCAGCATGGTCAGAGACATGGAAGAAGAATTGGGAATTTCATTGCAGATACGTCCTATGTCTGAGATGCCACGAGGTTTGGCGAAGACTCGCGACCAAGAAGAGATGGGTGGCATTGACCTCCAAGAGGTCCGTAGTCGACAATCTCGGGCATGGGAGGCTCAGAAAGGTGGTAAACGCAAGAAGGGGAAGAGAAGACGTTGAATCATCTGTACGAGCTGAGGCCCGCGGCAAGGAACCCACCATCGACAGGAATCGAAGCGCCAGTGATTCCGGATGCTGCTGGTGATAGCAGAAAGGTGACTGCTGCAGCAACCTCTTCAGGTTCAGCAAACCGACCTTGAGGAGTGGCTTGGATGATTGCTTGCATCTTTTCGGGATCATCCATGATTGCTTGGACCAGCGGTGTTTCGGTATATCCTGGCAGCACTGTATTCGCACGGATGCCTTTCGGTGCCCATTCAGTGGCGATGTAACGCATGAACAATTCGACAGCAGCTTTGGTCATGGCGTAGATTGACCCTGAACCGATGTATTGCCGTCCAGCAATCGAACCAATCGTGACAATGGAAGCATCTTTGCTTGCTTCAAGCAATGGAAATGCTTCCTTTGTGAGGTGCCATACTGCATCGAGGTTTGTTCCCATGATATTCAGATAATCATCTGCGGTGAATTCCTCTGTTGGTTTACGGATGTTTACCCCTGCGTTATTGACAAGTCCATCAATCCCTCCCCATTCACTCAACACAGTCTCAAGGAGGCGTTCACGGTCATTTGCTTGGCTGACATCAGCAACCATGGTGATGACATCCCCTTTCTTTCCGAGTTCTTGCCCTGCTGAATCGACCACCGATTCGTTTCGGCCGCATATGGCTACACGGGCACCATGTTCCAGACATGCTTCAGCAGTCGCCTTTCCTATTCCTCGCGTACCTCCTGTGATGAGAATGCGATATCCGGACAAGTCAATCGAGGTCATGGATGGACCTGATGTAGGTCCACGATGAACGCTCCGGCTCTCATCCATTATCGATGGGAATGCCCTTACGCAGTTCAGTTCTCAGAACCTCATGGCCGGCCCAGTCTTCAGTCCGGACGGCAAGTGGATGTGGACAGGCACGGATTGGATACCCTCTCCACCGGTTGACGGAGCAACCCCTGCAGCATCTTCTCCAGACGCATCGGGTCAGACTGTGAATCTACAAGATTCGGTTGTAGGCCGAGATGTTGTTCATAGTACTGTGATTCACAATGATGTCGAAGCAGTCACTTCTGCTGTGATTACCGCACTCAAGGAATTTGGGATTGGACCAACTGTTGAGACCCCCCCCGCTCCTCCAGTCATTGAATCACATGCCAATGTACCATTCCATGTTGATGAGAGAGTGCTTGCGAATTGGAAAGGACAGGACCATTTCTTTTTCGGGGTGATCAGGAGTGTGAACTCAGATGGGACGTTCGACATAGCTTACGACGATGGTGACCTTGAGGCCAATGTTGCTGAAGACCGAGTATTACACGCGCCTTCACTTGTGGTAGGTGACAGGGTATTCGTGAATTGGAAAGGTCTTGGAACATATTTCCCTGCTCATGTCAGCAGTGTTCATCCTAACCATACCTATGCGATACAGTATGATGATGGGGACCAAGAGGATGGAGTTACAGCTGACAAAATCTGCCTTCGTGCTGAACAACCTGATGAGGTCACTCAGTACGTTGAGGCTATCAGCGAGGCAGAACAAGAATTGGTCGAGGCCTTCCAGGTCTTCGATGACCAAGGCACTGGCTTGATTGCAGCATCATCTCTGTTCGAGATACTCACAACGTTGGGTGACCCACTTTCTGATGAAGAGGCAAGTGAATTCTTCACAGACCTGAACATCGATCTGGAATCGATGATCGATTATCGTCAACTCGCCAAGGCTCTCGTCAGTTGACGATGCGACAATCCTTGCGTACTATAACTGCAACCACTTCTCCCATGATGATGCAACGGTATCAATCAGCCATTAAGCCCACATCTCTCTGTATTCTGATGTTCATCCTTTCCAGCCTTGCCGGTTGTACCGGTCAGATCGATGGGACTTCATCGACCAACAGCACGACTGGAGGCGATTCAGGTTCGGATGGCAATATCTCTGGATTAGGAGGCCTATCGAATCCTCTGGCAGTCACGCTTGTGCTTGAAGGCACTCCGACCACTGATACGCACTCGATTGTTGCCGTAGCAACTCCCACCGGCGGCCTCATGCCTTACACATATGCGTGGACCATCGATGGAGTTGCGCCGACGATAATGCCTTCAGAGCGCTATGATGCAGGTACTCTTACTGCAGGACAACACACGATTTCATTGACCATCACTGATGCTCGAGGTGACAGTGAATCTGCAACCGTCCTTTTTGCCCTCCAGGAAACACCGACATCACCAGTAGATGATGGGCCGAACGCAGCTCCACAGGTCATGATTATGCTGCCTGCGTCTGTTTATGTGGGGGAGTCTGCAGATTGGGGCCTTCAGATAGTGGACCCAGACGATGATGATGTGACAGTCATCGTCTCGTTTGCCGATGGAACCACGTCGACCGAGACCTCTGGTTCACATGTTTGGACCACCCCTGGGACCTACCGCATTACAGTCACAGCAACCGATTCAGAGGGTGCATCTGTGACCAAGACAGCAGATATCCTCGTCGCGCATGACCTTCCACCCGATATCAGCGTGACCTCAGAAACCTCGGTATTAGAGGGCGATGTGATTCTCTCCCCCGGTGACACGCTTGAAATTGCGATTCAAGCCACTGACGACCGCGATGATCTTGCCAACCTCAATCTCGATTGGGGTGAAGGTCAATCAATGGTCATCCAACCAGGTACATTCACTCATACCTATGCATCTGTTGGAACCTATACCATCACGATTACTGCTTCAGATGGTTCTGGAATGACCTCGACGTGGATCAGAGTCGTTGAGGTCATTGCAGAGTTCGAGGATTCAAGAGCCTTCGAACTTCTTGAGCAGATCCTTCCAGAAGATGATGCCATTGAATCAGAGATCGATGAAGATGGAGATGGTGTCGTCGATGGTGCAGAAGACGCCGAAAAAGAGGAAGGTTACGATTGGGAATCTGATTTCGATGAGAATCAAGATGGTCAGCCCGGCCATGATGTGGTCAGATCGATGGATGGCAGGCCAAAGATGAGGAAGGTGTGCTCGGTGTGGCCCAAAGTGATACAACTGCAGGAGGTGGGCGATCGGATGATGATGAGAGTGACGATCCACTCACCGATACTGATGCCCACGTCACAGAGAATGAAACCTCAACTGAGGTCGACAACGCGTCGATGAATGATCATGGAGAGGTGATGGATGATCTCTTCGAAGGAACTGAAGATGAATTGGATGACTCTGCAAACAACGTCGTTGCAGATCCAGATTACTATACTGGCTTAGCGAATGCAACGAGTGGTCTTATCTGGCGTACCACTGATTTGCCAGGTTTTGATGTCGATGGAGATGGCACACCCGATGCGGATTGTTCGCGAAACGAAGGGATTCTGTGGCGCGATTCAAATCAAGATGGTAACCCAGAGCGTGCAATTCTGTTACGGATACTGGAATGCTCGCGAGATAACAACGGCGATGGAGTTGACGATCAATTCTACACGGAGGTCGAAGCCTTGAATCTCAGCGACTACAACAGCAATGGTCAATTCGAAGTCCTTGAAGCACTTCACCTCACAAGCATGAGTTGGATCAATGGTACTCTTCAGGACACGAACAATGTGGTCCGGTGTCTTACCTTCAGAGATTGGAATGAGGATGGGAACCCCGAATTCTCTCTCATCATGATACTAGTAAACAGGGAGTTTGATGATGGCCAGGATGGCTCGATTGAAGTCACAATCAATGATGCCCAGATTCTCTCGGTGCGCGATTGGAATTCAGATGGGGTTCCAAATGAGATGTTCATCTTCATGGGTCACGAGATGTCCTGGGATATGGATGGAGATGGGAATGCCAATTACTCATCTCATCATGCTCATCTTCTACATGCCTTCGATCGTGACCAAGATGGCAATCCAGACGATGTTAGGGCAGCACAGTTCGGTGGCGAGGTCTATGACAACAATTCCGATGGCTCCGATGATAGTTGGACGAACACTTGGCTTGGTGTTCGTACACTGGACCGTAACCTTGACGGAAATTTCGACAAGGTCATCATGGCCATAGGTCATGAGCGCGTTGATGACTCGGACGGCGATGGAAATTCAGAGTCTAGTCTGAACTTCTTTGCAGCATCAATGATGAGCGATTGGAATCAGGATGGGAATGTAGACCGAATGTGGGCATTCCATATGGTCTCCGACGGAACAGACCTCGATGATGATGGCTCTTGGGATTACAAGAATGAGACAGTCGCATCTGTTGAAGCCATGGACTGGAATAGTGATGGCACCTTCGACCACTACACCGGTCTGCGTGTCTTTTCACTGAAAGCAGATCATCATCCCAATGGTTGGGGATCTGAAACGAATCATATCTGGATCCTCGAAGTATGGGATTGGAACAGCGATGGCACTCCTAATGCGGTGCACGCGGTCGTTGTGACCGAAGTGATGTGGGATAACAACACTGATGGGCATGCAGATACCAAGTGGATGGATGGTAAACTCTGGCATGGCGTTGATTTCAATGATGATCAGAAAATGGAACGTCACGTCTATTTTGAGATCAATGACTTCCAATCAGACGATGATGCTGATGGCAATATCGAATTCAGCATCACGGAAGTGACCATTCACACACGTAACACCACCCTACAGGGCAATGTGCAGCACGAGTATTTCTTCCATGCTAAAGGTGTGAAGGCGAATGTCAGTGCAGCAGGTGTGCCACAATATACCAACGATACTATTGTCGCCTATGAATCATGGAATACATCTCAACGGCAAGAGACTCATGCAATGGTGGTCATTGTAGAGAAGCATGACCATGACCGCGATGGAACTGTGGAGGCCGAGACCGTCCATCTCTTTGCAGATAATCGAAGTTGAGAACCCTCTATGGTTCCCAGAGTTGATCAGATGCAGTGAGCCTTCCATCAGCTAGTCCGATCAGATCGTCACGGTCATCGGCATCAAAGTCATTTGGAACAGTCCCTGTGACCAGATTAGCCACTGAAGTTGATTCAACCGCCCAGTACATCACACTCTGATCGTTATTCGAATGATGTGGGTGTTCTGGGTCTTCATGTGCATGCGGTGAAGTGTACACGATGTTGACCAGACCCAGTAGATGCCCGATCTCATGAACAAGAACAGCTTCTTCAATATCCTCAGCAGAAGGTCTTCCAATGAAATTCTCTGCTCCTTCAATGGTGTCTTGGAAGATGGCAATTGTTGAGGCATCAACAGCTACCCCGAGCACTGAATCATCCTGATAATTCCCTGTAGGATACAAGACATGCCATCGTAACACGCCATCTCCTTGGGGTGGTGCACTGCGTGTTGCATGTCCGATGTCTCTGACCTCTTGATCGCTCCAAGTGCCGGTTTCTTCGAATGTGGTCTCTTGAGTCTGAATTGTGACCCCGCCAGGTTTGTCACAGACATCCTCAAGCCTGGATTTCATCAACTGTAGAGCCGAAGGGGTGGGCGTGCTAGAACTCGTGTGATCGACCTCGACGACCATAGATGTGAATCGGTCCGAAGACAAGCAGGCGAGCGTGAGACCTCCCGGTATACCGTAATCCTCTGGAAGGATATCATTCGTCCCACCGAAGCACCCTGTCATAGATGAACAGAGCAAGATGAGAACAACCCATGCCTCCTGTCTCACGCTACGACGAAGTTTGATGTTCCTCATGAATCCATGGTCCATCAGTTCTCCTCACCGCATGATGCGGCGCTGAGCTAATCGAGTGCCGAGGACGACCGTGATGATGACCATGGCTGCAATGTATGCCGCCGAAATCCACACATCTGTAGTCCACATTCCAAGCCCTGCCGCTCGTGTTAGAACGGTTGCATGGGTCAAGGGTACGCACATGGCTATCCATTGCCCGGCCTCCGGAAGTGCTGATACAGGAAAGAACGTGCCAGCGAACAAGAACATTGGATAGATGAACAGACTGAAGGGTAGAATGATGAAATCAATTGATGGAGTATAGGCCGTCACAATCATTCCAAGGCCTGCGAATGCCAGACCAATAGGAATTGCAAGCAAAGGCATCCAGATCAATGACCAGGGCGTCATCAATCCAAAAGCGACGATGATGATGCTCATGATCATGGCATTGACCATGGCTTTCGTTGCCGCCCATGCAAGTTCTCCCACCATAACATCGAGTTTCGAACATGGTGTCGATGCTAGAGATTCCCATGTCCTCTGGTAGTACATACGGACGAATGCACCGTAGGTGGCTTCTGTGAATGAGGTATTCATGATCGTCACAGCAATGAGTGCAGGAGCAATGAATCGAGCATAGGACATACCTTCGATTTCTCCGATGAAGGTTCCGAGTCCGAAACCGAATGCACCGAGATACAGAAGAGGTTCGATGATTGGTGGAATCAGATAGGTACCCCATCGCTTGAGCCAAACGTCACGGTGACGTGCCCATACGGCGTGAACAGAGCTCATATTCACTCCTTCAATCACGCAACCCCCTCCCTGTCAAGCGCAGAAAGACATCCTCGAGAGATGCTCTTCGGACGATGACATCGCGCAGGTCGAAGGCAGAAGAAACCTCCTCAGTCATCCTTTCGATATCATCACTGAATGCGATGACTCGCTCACCGTAGGTTTCCGCTTTATCTCCAAGACCAGTGATGTGCTCAGTCACCCCTGCCAAAATTTCGTCAAGCCGATCGTAATCATCGATTTGAGGTATGAATTCAATGACCTCTTTCCCGACATGCTCGCTGATCAAACCAGCAGGTGTACCCCTAGCTAAGACAGTACCTTTGTCAACGATGACAATTTCATCACACAAGAGTTCAGCCTCATCCATGTAATGTGTTGTCAGTAGCACGGTCCGCCCATTTTTCAGTAATCCACGGATTTTTGCCCAGATCATCTGTCGTGCTTGTGGGTCAAGCCCGGTTGTCGGCTCGTCGAGGATGAGGAGTTCAGGATCAGAAATAAGAGAACGAGCAACTGCAAGCCGTCGCCTCATTCCACCAGAGAGATGTTCTACGATAACATCACGTTTCTGAGTGAGGCCTACGAATTCAATGAGCTCATCTGCTCTTTGTGATGCAACATCCCTTGGGACATTGAAAAAACGTGCATGTGCGATCAGATTGTGCCGTGTCGTAAAATCTGGATCTAGCATATCGTATTGTGAGAGAACGCCGATACGTTGCCGTATTGCTCGTCCTTTGGCAAGTCCATCGATTCCGAGAACCTGAATGCTTCCGGAGCTTGGTGGCATCAAGCATTGCAACATCCGTATCGTCGTTGTTTTCCCTGCTCCATTAGGGCCCAAGAGCCCGAAGCAAATTCCCCGTGGTATCTCTAGATCAAGACCATCAACGGCAACAAGCTCATCAAAGTGCTTGGTCAAACCCTTCGTACTGATGGCGAGACCCGGGTCACCATCGGGCGTTGCCATGATTGTGGTCGCAGGTCTGTTTAGCGATGAACCGTTCGGACCTCAGAATTCGACCTTCACAGCCCTACGGGCTAATGCATTGTCCACTTTGAACATGTCACGTTGCTTTGCCCCCATTATGCTGGCAACGAAGTTTGCAGGAATGACACAGATGGCTGTGTTCCAGTTTGTGACAGCAGCATTGTAGAATTCCCTGCGGTCAGAAACTTGATTCTCAATGGAAACCATCTCTTCTTGAAGGTTCACGAACGAGGAATCAGCCTTCAGGTCTGGATAGTCTTCTGAGATAGCGAAGAGACGTGGAACCATCTCTCCAAGAACGGTTTCTGCCGCTATGACCCCGCCGACATCTTTTGCTGAAAGAGCACCTGCAGCTACCTTTCTTGCCTCAATCAATTCACCAAAGATTGCCTCTTAATGCTTCGTGTATCCTTTCACGACATTGACCAGATTTGGGATCATGTCGTAGCGTTGTTGCAGAAGGACGTCGATGTTGGACCATGCTCGGTCAACCTCATTCCGCATTCGAATCATCCTGTTGTACGTCGAGACGAAATAGAGCAGAAAGATTCCTCCTAACACTCCTCCAATGATGAGGATGATGGTACTGGTTTCCATTGCCATGGGGGGATGACTCCTTGCCAGTTCATCAATCTGTTCGCTGTATCTTATCACCGAAGTGAAGTGCAGCGATTGTTGCAAGTCCAGTCAGTATCGTCAATGTAGGGCCAAGAAAGAATACGGACGTCTCGATAGGCATGGTTTCAGGTAGAGCTGGCAGATCATCGAAGGCCCCTATCAGATCACCTTCAAGTCGTGATGATTCAGATCCCCCGAACATCATGAGAAACCATGCTATCCCACTAGATATGATTGTGACAGAGGGTATGAATCGTAGAAATCTGAATTCTGCTGGTGTCTGAAATCGCCGTGGCCACGTGCCGAAGAGAACAAGTCCAGCGGTTACCACAGTTGTGGCTAATGCAGCTCGGGCTGCGAAGGAAGCATCTTTTCGCTCTTGACATCGGAATGCTTGATTTGATGACCCACTGCATCCATCATTCTGGATTTCCACACTCTTTGACCACTTATCGAGACCCAACTCATCTGCTAATTCAACAGTGATATTCGTCGATTCAAGATTGATACGAGCGTCTGCACTTTCGATTAGATCGAATTCAGGAGATGTGAAGGTCAAACTCATCCATGTAATATTCCAAGCAATCAAAGAGATCAGAATGATGCTCACCATGGTTCCAACCAGCATTGGTCGAACCTCACCTTCGATGCCGGCAGGCGAAAGACGCTCCCCGTCCATCTTCGTCGTCATATTCCCATATGGCGACTGATGTTACTTCATCATGAAGCCTATCCTATATTGAAGGACACAGAGCATCATTCTTCTTCGAGAATCTCACCAGAGATGATGCGTGCAATCTCGCTGACGACCCATCTTGAATCTGCAGCAAAGAGTTCGCAACTGATTCTTTGGTTTCCTAACAGGAGTGTCATGCCTCCTTTGGAAGTGACATCGAGATCCCTGAATGAACCGATTGGATACTGCCGTGGTCGTGAAGGAAACACATTCAGGAATCTTGGTCTGACTTGGACGAAAAGAGACCCTATCAAGATGGAATGTCTATGGTCGAAGATACCGGTAGTGAATGCAATGATTGTGACACCAATACCCCATATTGCCACGCCGGCGAGAACCCATGAGATGGTCACGATGAGCAAGGGGAGCAGTTGGAGGAGGTTGTCATTAGTTGAACCGGTGATCAATCCAAAGACACCTGAAAGTGCGATTGTTGCAGCCAGAGTAAGGAGTAAGCCACCTTTGGCGGCAACGTTCATTTTCGATGGTAGAGTGACGTGAAGCCCTGAGATTGAATCAACGAGAACCGCTTGCGTCTGCTCAGGTCGTGCTGCTCTTGGCCATCGTTCTGGAAAAATCTTCACTTGCTCGATAACTGACATTCCATGTTCATCTGCTTCGACGCCTCGACCTGTATGCTCTTCTAGTGCAACCTCGCAGGTCGCTGCAATTTCTTCCATCACATCGAGTACTTCTTTCTGGTAGGGTGAATCCGCCACCCTCATCCACCGTGCTACCCCTTCTTCGGGAACGATGCGGACATCAAGCCCGAATAGTGGGGGGAAGGTCCTCACAACTCGAGAGCGGAATCTTTCGATCTCACTGCGTTTGAACGTCATTGGATGTTCGGACACATCAAGTTCATCCTCACTCAATACAAGATTCCGGCCGGCGAGTCTGAATGAGGTCGATGACTCGGCCATGATTCCCATTCAACGCGCTAATGTTCAATGCTTTCCCTCATTTCACCTCAAGTATGACCTCTGGGGATTCCCATCACCCGACGACAGCATGGGTCATCGACCATCCTTCACACATCCATGTGCTCGATCGGTTCATCAGGTCTTCGAATGAGAAAGATATCGTGTTCGCAGTGGAGCGGACAGAGGTTCAATCACTCATAGAAGGGAGCACGTTCCATGGAAAGCCAGTCCACTGGTTGCCCCGTCCATCAGGATCCATCTCAATGCTAAGGAGGGCCTTCAGAGCGATGATGCGTCAACGACAGATCAGAAGGATCCTTGTTCAACACCAAGGTATCGAACGTATTGTTGCCATCAATGCGCCCTTAGAGATCAAGGTGGCACGTCAAGTGGGAATAGGTGAACGAATCCTTGTGTTGGATGTCGAGATAGACCACCTCGTTCAGCGTCTTGCTGCCCGCTCGGCAACAATGATTGTGGTACCTACCGACTGGATGGACGATCTTGCTCATCCTTGCATGTCATCTCTTGAGATAACGCGCCTGCGCGGTCCATGGGCCCATCTCTATGTGCGTAACCAAGCAGAACTACCTTCGACAGATACAATCCTTATTCGCCGATTAAGAGGTGATGGGAACCATGATCGGAATGAGATGGTTTCAATTACTCAACTTATGGAAAGGTCACCCTCATTCACCGTCTGGGATGAAGACAACCCCCTCGATGAACCATGGCAAGGCCCAGGTCAGGCTCAAGATGCGAGAGCAGTCATCTCTCAATCAGTAACAGTTGCTATCGAAGCCGCATTGGTGGGTCGCCCCGTTCTTCTTGCCAGTAGAGCAAAGCGCGGTGTAATCGATGGTCTCATTGAGCGCGGAGCTCCCATTCTTCGATGGACAGGTAGTGAGGACAACTCAATTCTGAAGCGTTGGGAGATGTGGTTGAATGATCCTCCAAAGTGGCGTGACCCTCAAGGTGGAGATGTGTTGGCTGATTGGACTGAGATTCTCAGATTCTCTCCAACTCAGATCTGAGTGCCACCTCTGCAGATTTGATCGATTCAATATCAATGCCAGGGACTTGTTCTAGCATGAATACTGCAAACTCATCATCACCTCTGATCCTCGTTTGCCAAGCGTCACGGTATGGGAAGAGTGCGAAGACGGTCTCTCCTGCTACAAGCACTTGTTCATGTCCAGCTAAGGTCATTGGTTCCATCATCCCGATGCCGAGGAACTTCTCCCCTTCCTTTGCAGGTCGGAAATGTATTCTCTGATTCGTATCAAGCGATTGCAGTGTTGGGCCATTATAGCCGCCGAAGGCGATTCGGTGTTCAGCGCTGACCAGATTATAGATGTCGACAATCGGATTGATTCGGGGAAGATGCTTGCCCTGAAGAATTCGGCGCGCTAATGCCTCTGCTGAGGGACGCTTCTTCGTGGGGTCGATTCCCAAAGACCAATAGTAGTCCCGGTATGCTCGCACATTTGTCTCATTACGTAACTCTTCGAGAGTGGAAGATTCACGTATCGCTTCTTCGCGCCTGACAATCTCATCGTCAAGGAGTGTTGGCCAACCTTCAGCAGGTCGCTCGATCTGAATGATGTGTGGCAGTGCTCCTTCGATTGAGGGATCTCGAATAAGTTCCCAACTATTCATTCACTATCCCCTGCTTGATAACCCACGGATGTTGCAGTACATCATGTACGATATGCCCATGATCGAATGCCCATGCTTCATCATGAATGTTGGGCAGAGAACATATTCTGGACCAGACGACTTCCGCAGCATCATCATCTGCGACGGCGACATCATCTATGGATACTTCAACGAGATAAACGATTGATACTACATGCTTCCGTGGATCCCTTTGAGGGTGCCCCGCAATCTTGAGAGGATGTGGATCACGACCAGTGAGTCCAGTCTCCTCTGCTAATTCTCTCAGAACACTGTCATCTGGATTCTCTCCATATTCTACAAACCCCCCGGGCAAAGCCAGACGTCCGCAATCTGGGTCTTGCCCGCGTCGGATGAGCAGGATCTCAGGAAACCCATCTCCCTTTCTCAGGACTAAGGCATCCACCGCTAGTGATGGTGCTGTGAATCCGTCGGGTTGTGGTGGTGGAAGGTGCCTTCCATATGCATCGGTTGCGGCGCCACATGATTCGCACGCCATCATGACCATCTCATCGACCAAATCGTCGTTGACGCCGTTGATATGAACGAATGGCCTTGAGGAACTCACGCCGTGTGAACATCGGCCAGTATACATCTGTGAAGTATAGTTCTGAGTAAGCTGCTTGCCAAAGCAAGAAGTTTGAGATTCTCTCCTCGCCACTCGTGCGAATAATCAGATCTGGATCCGGCATTCCAGCAGTGTACAACTGCTCCGCTACGGTGCTCTGCTCAATCTGGTCAGGTTCTAGTTCACCTTTGGAAACCCGTTCAGCAAGGTGACGTATGGCTTGAACAATCTCTTCACGTCCACCGTAATTCAAGCAAACTGTGAATGTGAACTCATCGTATTCCTTCGTTTTTTCTCGTGCTGTATTAATCGCTTCACGGACATTATCTGGCAATTCGCTAAGTTGACCAACACACTGTACCTTGACTTTATTCTCATGGATGCGCGGATCATCTGCGATATCTGACAGCCCATCGATGTAAAGTCGGTACAGAATATCGAGTTCATCATCAGTTCGGGAGAGTCGATTTTCTGACGAAAGGGCATAGATGGTGAACCATTCAATTCCAAGTTCTAAGACCCAATCAAGGACTTTTTCGAGTTGTTCACGCCCCTTCTTGTGTCCAGCGTTGGCGGGTAGTTTTGCTGCCCACGCGAAACGCCGATTCCCATCCATGATGACAGCTACATGCTTGGGGAGTGGGCCACCCCTTACCTCCTTCTCGACTTGGGCTTCAAACGCAGCACCGAGGGCTTCGCCCAATCGCTCACTGATGCCGGGCACGTTCACCTCAGCAAGTTCTCCATCATAGAGTTCATTCACCTTCTGAAGTACCTCTCATATGATGGGACCACTAATTTCAGGTCATGCGAGTGGAGATGGCACTTCACGCCATGCTTCAAGATGGCCGGCCCATAACCGATCACATCACGATGGCTTGTCCCTATCTACACTGGGACATGGTCTGAGAGTTGACGTGTTAGGGAATCGCAACGACAATGACCTTGTCGATGCACTGAGGTTTAGTCTCGCCAATGGAATCAATGTAATTGAAACATCTCCTATAGCCACTGGCCACCGCGCTGAGAAGATTGTTGGTCAGGGCCTGTCTGAAGCCATAGCGGCAGGTGATGTGTCAAGAGATGAAGTGGTTGTCATCACTCGAGTAGGCTTCCCTTCGATCGATCATGAGAGATACACATCACCAGTTGAAGTGCATGACCACCTTCAGGTGAAATGGATCGACACAGGGTTGACAACAACAGAGGATTGGGTTGATGGACAATGTCTCTCTCCTGATTTTCTTGCAGCCTCAATCGATGCCAGTAGATCTGCACTTGGTCTGGCGACGATCGATGTGGTCCTCATCGATATGCCCGAACACATGGTAATTTCTGGCCGACCCCCATCTGCCTTACGTCATCGGATGCGTCAGGTTGCAGTAAGTATGGAACAACTTGCCGAGAAAGGCTTCTTCGTCAAATGGGGGGTATCAACATGGGATGGGTTCCGACAACCTTCAGTGGCTGACCTTCACCATCCAGTTGATTGGTTCATCTCATCGGCCGAAGCAACGTGTACGGGTAACCGAACAGATCAACATCATTTCACTTGGGTCAGTGCCCCATTCAATCTGGGAATGTCTGAAGCAATGATGCGACCGGTTGAATCAGGTGCAAACCTATCGCATGAGATTCAGAGAACGGGGCTAGGGTGGCTCGTCATAGCACCATTGATGCATGGTCATCTTGCAGAGAGGTTGCCATCTGAAGTGTTTGAAATCCTAGGTGATGGTAGTGCAGCACTCGCATCACTTCGTTTTGCTTGCTCTGTGCCTGGCTCGACTCTTACCATCGTTGGCATGAGTTCAACTGAGCATGTAGTTCAGAACATCACCCTGCTCTCTGAAAAACATCTTCCTGAACAATATTTGTTCGCCGCGATAGATAGCACATCATGAGATAATTGACCGAGGGTTTTGAAGTGGTCCAGCCTATCGTCAAGCAGATGACTCGTCCCGACGACCGCAGAGGTTCCCTCAGAGGGTCAGTCATTGTCCTCGCATTTCTGTTCCTTTTTTCTCTCTGTAGTCTGCAACCAGCCGCCGCTCAGGATTCAGGAGTAGCGCCCGAGGACATCTGGTCAAGTGATTATGCTAACTGGGTTTACCCGTGGAGCACCTCTCCCGGGGCCGATGCTGACAGAGTCCAGTTCAAGGCATATCACGATTATTTCACAATGAGATCGAGGATGCAATCACTTGCCGAGCAGAATCCTGATTTCATCACCTTCCATGAAGGAATGCCCGGGGGCTTGAATGCAAGAGGTGATCAAATGACCTTAGATGACTATGAGGGTTGGTTCTACGGACATCCCTCCCCTTGGGTCAAGATCACTAAGGATCCAGATGGTGGTGAATGTAATGCATTCGTTGGGGACTGTGGCAACTACGAAGATCGTCCAGATGTCATGTTGGTGGGAAACCATCACGCCCGTGAATGGATGTCGTATGAGGTACCAATGTTCTTCCTTGAGACAGTTGCTCACTATTATGGAACGATGGCGATCGATAATGATGGAGATGGTCGAATCGATGAAGACCCGTGGGGTGATGCAGATGGAGATGGGCAGATTGATGATGACGGGGATTGCCTGAGTCTGAATGCATCATTTCAAGATTCAAATGAAGATGGCATTGCTTGTGGCCCGGGTGACCTTGGAGTCGACGAGGATTTCTCAGAAGAAGAAATCACGCGCCTTGTCGACACGCGTGAGATCTACCTCATTCCTATGCTGAATGTCGATGGAAATCGATATGATCGTGAGGTTTTCTGTGGAGAAGACGGATGGAATTGTGATCGAGCTGGTTGGAGAAAGAACCTCCGTGAGAATATGCCAGATCCCTTTCCTCTTGAACCCGGAGTGAATGAGGACTGTGATGGGGTTGACCTGAATAGAAATTACCAATTTGAATGGGGTTGGCCAACCCAAGGTACCGTGCCAGGTATTCCTGGCACGTGTACATCCCAGGGCGGCTTAGAAGGCACTGGAAATGATGTCTATACTGGTCCTGTGGAATTCATTGACGATGATGATGATGGATTCATCGATGAGGATCCTGTAGATGGTTCTGATAATGATGCGGATGGTTTAGTCGATGAAGATCCCGCTGGTGGAAATTCAGAACCCGAGACGAAATTCATTCAAGACATGACAGAAATGAATGACGATAATGGAGATGGGGCGTCTGAATTCAAGGCAACATTGACCTGGCATTCATACTCCAATCTTGTTCTCTATCCATGGGGTCATTGTACGAACTGTGAGACTGATGACCATGCTCAATTAATATTCCATGGAGATGTGATGGCCGAGATGACACTGTATGAAAATATGCAGAGTTCGGGCTTGTATCCAACAACTGGTGACTTCTGTGATTGGCACTACGGTGTGCATGATTCATATTGCTACACCATTGAGATAGGAGGACCTCAAGATGGCTTTCATCCCCACCCTGACAAAATAGATCACATTGCCGTCCGCAACCTTGGTATCCCATTCTACATGATTGAAATCTCAGACGATCCGCGTCAGAGAGCAGATCTTGGTATAGCGAACATCACTCCACTTCAACACCTTCAGGCTCCAGATGATGTTGTGATTCCTGAGAAAGGATCGATCCCCATTGAGTTCTGTCTCGACCAGAGATTCCCGATATCATTTGATGTGAATAGAACCTACTTGCGTTGGCGTTTTGTGAAACCATCATCTTCTCAGTCCGATTATGGGCCTGCTGAATGGCGAAGCGAGCCATGGCAGAATTCACCCTTTGAAGCCGTGCAGGCTGAGAACGGTTCGGCCATACCTTGTGAGTTGGAAGATGGAAGTTCGAATGGTATCATGCTCCATTCAGATATTGATGTAGCTGATGATATCATTGGTCAGATTCACTATTCTGCATACATGAGCACCCTTGGTGGTGCAACGACGTTCTATTACCCTGATGACACATCATATTTCGTTGTCAATCTCCCTTATCGAGCAGGATTCGGTAGTGGATTTGTCGCATTCTTCATGTTCCTATTGATTGCAGCAGCAGTATGGGGAGGACTCGCCCTTTGTATTCGCGAGATGATTGGAAGTGGGGACGCGATTGGATTGGATGATGTTTCTCAAATAGTGAATGATGATGAAGACGCCTTTGAACAATCTCGCAGCAATGACTCACTTATGTCTGAGGAAGATGTGGTTGAGGAACCATCTGAAGGTCAATCAGTGGTGCCTCTCAAGTATAGCGAACGAACTTTGAATAAGATTGCAGCTGAACATGATCTTGATCCAGATAGACTTCTCACATATGCATGGGCTTACGACCTTGATAAGAATGGATATCTGAATGCCACTGAATTGACGGCGGCTGCTAAAGCGCTGGTCGGCCGCAGAGGGGATGCTGATATCGATGCTGCGATTGACGCCGCAGGAGAGGATCTCTGATGGGCGAAGAGGGAACTCAAGAGTTCAGTGGTCGAATAGGTTTGATCTTCGCAGCCATAGGTGCAGCGATTGGAACTGGTAACATATGGCGCTTCCCGCGTATGGTTGGTGCGAATGGTGGAGGCTCATTTCTCATCCCATGGCTGATTTTCTTATTCATCTGGTCTGTTCCTCTTGTGATCGCTGAATTTGCGATTGGTAAGCGTTCTCGAACCTCAACTGTCGGTTCATTCAGAATATTTCTTGGCCGCCGCTTCGCTTGGATGGGCTTGTGGACTGCATGGGTCAACGTAGCGATTGGGTTCTATTATGCGGTGGTTGCTGGATGGTGTCTTCGATACTTCACTTATGGGTTGACCGGTACGCTCAGTACAACGGATGTCGCTGAATTACAAGGAGTCTGGAACGCGTTCCTTCAATCCCCGCTCCAAGTTGTGGTCTTTCAAACCTTGATCATCGTCATCACCCTGTTAGCTATTTGGCGTGGCGCTAAGGCCATTGAGAAGACGAACGTCATCATGATGACTTCGCTGTTCGTTCTTCTCTTCCTCGCTCTTTTCCTTGCTCTGTACATGGATTTCCAAGATGGTTCGCTCGATGGAGCGACCTTCATGTTCTCAATCCAACCAGATTATCTGTTACAGCCAAAGACATGGATCAATGGTTTGTCACAGTCTGCATGGTCCTGCTCTGCAGGAATGGGGACCCTCATCACGTATGCTGTTTACATGCGTCGGGATGAAGATACGACTCTGAATGCATTCACGATGGGGCTTGCCAATAATAGCATCAGCATCATTGCAGGTGTCACTGTCATGTCTGCGATATTCGCAGCAGCAGCAGATCCGATTGCAGTTGTATCTGGTGGCTCATCCTCAATCACATTCATCTCTCTTCCATCGGTCTTTTCAGTTGCACCAGGTGGACGCATTGGTGCACTAATTTTGATTTCAGTCTTCTTTCTGGCCCTCACTTTTGCCGCGGTCACATCAATGATCTCAACGGTGGAGATGGCAGTGAGGAATTTTGCAGATCATGGTATGGAACGTAACAAGGCGGTGCTTTCTGTCTGTGCTGCAATTTTCCTCTTTGGCCTGCCTTCTGCAGTCCTCGCCATCAAGATGGACGCCTCTGGTGTCGCTTATCCTGAATTCCTTGAGGTTCAAGACCATATCTGGGGCTATGGTTTGATGTTCAGTGGTCTGTTCATAGCGTTCGCCATTTGGCGCTATGGATGGTCTGTTTGGCGCTCTCGCGTCACTGAAGGAAGCGCAGAGGATTCGTTCAGTGGGTGGGTGACTCATGGTATGCCTGCCTTCCGTGATGAATTCGTGAATACAGGCGATAATGACCTGCACATCGGCCGTTGGTGGGATTTCTTGATGTATTTCGCATTCCCCTTACTCTTCGTTGTTCTGTTGTTGTCCTACTTTGTTGACATTATCGTGAATGTTGATGATCCATGGAATCCTACGAATGCTGATGGGATTGGAATCGTTCTGATGTTCTGGGGGATCACCGCTGGATTGTTCATGATTCTCAATCGTTACGTGCTCATCAACAGGGCGATAAGAACAGGAGGTCCAGGTGCCTATTGGTCACTGCTGTGGTTCTTCACTGGCAATTTCCGATTAGAGCCGCGTGCACTTGTACGAAATGCTACGAGAGAGACCGGTGAGGACATCTCAACACTCCCTGGTGGTCAGGACCCATACGTCATATGCATGGGTGAATCTATTCCAAGCAGTGATGAGTCTGATGTTGAAACAGCTCATCTCCTAGATGCCGATGTGGATGCTATATCCGGCCGAGCATCCATCGGATGATGTTGTCCACCTTCAGTCAGAAGGTGTATTTTCCTCATCTATGGGTTGGTTATCCTTCTTTACCCCGCTTTCTTGACCTGTTCCATCGTTTTGAGAACTGCGCCGACGTGCGGCCTTTCGCCGTACTGCCTTCTTTGGCTGTTCCTGAGCAGGCGGTGATGAAGAGTGTCCTGCCTCAAGTCCTGAGAAGTCTACTAATCCCTCTGCATCAGGTACTTCATTTCCAACGATGCTAGGATCTGTCATCATTCCTCGGATGTTGACCTCCTCACCGGGTAAGACCCCTTCTTCTCCGGTGATATCGTAGATGTCCTTTCTGATCAATGCATCAGATGCACTGAGTTCTGATCCATCATCCTTGAGAGCTCGTCGTTGGTCAGATGCTCCAATAACATCGTCGAGCTCGAGCCCTTTTGAGGTTCGATCAAGGAGAGGAGTGATGATTTCTTCATCATCCATATCATCAACAGCCACTTCTGCAAGGTAAGCTGCTTCAAGCTCTGAGAATGTTCGCTCGGCTGTCTCAAGTTCGGATTCCCATTGCGAAGCAGACGCATCTTCTCCAGACCCAAATTCGCCCGCAATGGCCTCGAAATCATCTTCACCCACGACATAATCCTGCTCCTCTTCGTCAGTATCCATTGTGGGTGCACTAGTGGTCGGGATTGCAATTTCTTCGACCAGTTTCCTCTCCCGGCGCTCATAATGTGAGATGAGCGATTGCTCAACACCACAGTAAGGACAGGTTTCCATGACTGCCGGTATGGTTTCATCACAGGCCGAGCATGATCTGAATGAGGTGGTTGCCTTTGTCAGGTCAGCGTCACAATGAGGACACTGATTTTCATCACCTTCGATGGGTCCATCGCAGTGTGGGCAGTAGGCGTAGATTGAACGCTCGACCTCCTCTTCAGTCTGATCATCTGTGAGACGTATTGCAAAGACAAGGGCAACGAGTGCCAGAAGAGCAACTAGTACGAGAAGTATGATTGCCACAGATCTCCTATCAGATTGCTCATCTGCCATCTGTTGATTGAGATCTTCCTTCTGAACGATTCTTTCATACGAACTGTATCCAATCATCTCTTGATTAGAGTCTTGATCACTGGAGAATGCCACCGAGAATATCTCTCCACTTCGGCTGCTAGGGACGGTGAATTCGCACTTCATCGTACCGATGAGATCGTTCGATGTGACTTCGGCGAAACTCGTCTGAATCTGATCCTGACCATCTGGTTGACACCCCACGTTGTAGGACCCGGGCTTTGTGAAGCGTGCTTGGATGGAAATCGAATAAGGTGTCCCCGGAATCAGTTCACCATCTGTTGGCTTAGGCGAGATGATTAGAGTTGACGAAAGGAATTCCACTGAGTTAGGAGTGGCGATATTGAGGAAGCGTTGCACTGTGTTGTCTGTTGTGATTCTATCCCACTCATTTTCATCTGGTGTCCAGACAAAATTCAATTCAGATCCTTGAACTTCAGTCTCACCTGCTGTGAATTCAAAGAGGATTGTGACATCACCCCCAGCAGTGATTGTTCTTGCATTCAATTGCGAGGTCACCCCAAGTGCATGATTCCAAGTCACACCCCCCACTCCACTGATATCTTGAGTACCATCGTTGACGAGAGTAACTCTCCAGATTACACTCTCCCCTGGCCTGATGGTCAGTATCTCTCCTGTCTGGGCAGTTGTATTACTTGTTCTCAGCAATTCAGCAGAGACTTTCACATTCGGCTCGGAGACAAAGACCAATACACCATCTGCCCGTTCATTCTCGCCCTGGATTTCCACATAGATGTCGAGGTTCTGGGTGGATACCGCTCCAGCAGCGACGAGATCATCGTATCCTATTTCGAATGAGAAGGTGCTTGAGGCATCTTGGCCAGCGCCTATCGTGATATTCTTCACACCCAATCTGACTTGAAGGTCGAGACAATGCAATTCAATGACAACGGCGGTCTCCTGTGAAGGGTCATGATATCTCGTGACTGAACCGTTGATGTACCAGGGCCCTTCGATGGCAGTGGTAGCCTGATATTCAGTGCGCTCCAAGGAAATGATATGTTCAGCAGGTTGAGAAACAATCAGTGGAGCCGAAACATCATCATCGCTCTCAATCATCTGTGGTGCTTCCCCATTTCCTGCTTGATGGAGGATTGTGAATCTAGCGCTGTAAGTCCCTCCCGTGGGTGCGTTCAGGTTCAATTGTCCTGCGGGAACTTCCAATGTCGCTGAAGATGTATTTGCCTGAATATCTCCGATATCGAAGGTTGTGGATTGTAATCCCAAATCTGCTCCACTCTCTGAGAGGATGTCGATCCTTCCTTGAACACCGTTAGCAGCTGCGTGGCCAGTATTGGAATAGGTGACGTTGAAGGCGAGAGCCTCTCCACCAAGAAGGGTGCCTGAAGCGTTCAGAACAACATTTTCTGCAACAAGGTTTGGTGCTGCTACGAGTTCGATAATTCCCAACTCCTGTTGCTCTTTTGCCCCATCAGCAGATTCGATAGCGACGTAAACGGTACGTACACCATTATCCTCTCCCCAGCCGATATTCGGCCAGAAAAATGTCCTTGTAGTTTCACCAACCGCGAAATCAACGATGTCTAATGGGCCGATTTGTTCACCGTTAAGGTCGTTCTTGTAGACCCAGAGTTTCACATTGTTCTCATCCTCACTTTCATTGTTCCAGATACTGACAGTGAAAATGACATCTTGGCCCTCGTAGGTCACTGCAGTCATGGATGAAACGTGGATATCAAAGCCAAATCCGGCCGCTTGAACATTGATGGGAACGCTCGAGATGCATAGAAGTGCGGTGGCGAGCAGGATAACTCCTCTCGGTTGAGGCCCTCTCATTGGTGCATCCTACACCTTCTCAGAGATATAGACATGACCTGCCTTGAGGGGTCACAGCCTTGAAGTGAGCCTGTAATCTAGGTGAGGTGGAGGCGGGTTCCGTGGGAGTGCAGCAGTTGCGGACGTCGATACCCCTTCTGATGTGCACATGCCTTCTTTTTGCATCTGCATCAGCCGCCGCTACCTCGGCCCGAGCGTCACCTACCATCGTAGAAGATTCATTCGTCATGAGTGATGCAGCCTTTGGAGATTGTTCGACAGTGTCGTGGTTGGAAAGTACGGTTACTACATTCGTTAATCTGACGTATGAATACACAGGTGATGTTGAAGTTGCGACACTCACCGGAGATGTCCTCAGTGGTGGTTTCGTCACAGATGATTCAGTCACATCGTCTCCCAGTGGCTTCGAACACGATACCGGAATTTCTCTCGATGAGGGCGAACATGACCTTACATTAACGTTGAATGGTGATGGGGGAGCAGATGCTGAGACATGTACCCTTGGGGTCGACCGGACAGGCCCAGTCATCGATACCCCTTCTCTTTCCATATCTGACGGTTGGGTCAACATCGCTTCATTCACATGGTCGAATCCAGATGATTCTATCACCGAGACAGGCAGCGGTATCAAATCACGTGAGGTAAGAATCGGTGACGGTCCTTGGGAGTCTTGGATTGGGGATGCAATTCCATTTCCATCTCCCGGTTCTTCACCACTTCCAGAGGCCGAAGACATCCAGATTTCTCTCCGAGCCACTGATAATGTCGATAATGTCGGACCCGAATGGACGATGAATATCAGCGTCGATCGCTCAGAACCAATTGTTGGTATTTGGTTCATCCATGGTGATTTACATACCTCACGCTTGCCAGACGAACCGATTGAGGTTGAATTAACTGGCCGTGATGATGAATCAGGCCTTGATATGTTGAATTCAATCATTGAATATCGATTCGATGATGATGGACTCCAGCAGGAAGATGAGACTGATTGGACCTCTGTCCCTGGAGCAACTCTTCGCCGTTCCCTCGGTCTCTTGACAT
>CAZMJD010000008.1:0-20641 GCA_964566385.1 uncultured Candidatus Poseidoniales archaeon
GGTGCCGGCGGTCCCGGTGGCGCCGGTGGGCCCGGGGGCCCGGGTGGTCCGGGTGGTCCCGGTGGTCGCGGTCGTGGCGGTCCCGGTGGTGGTCCCGGTGGTGGTCCCGGTGGTGGTCCCGGTTCCCGCGGTCCTGGTGGTGGTCCCGGTCCCCGCGGTCCTAGTGGTGGCCCCGGTCCCCGCGGCCCCGGCCCCCCCGGTCCCCGTGGTGGTCCTAGCTCACGTCCTATGGATTCAGATGATGAAGGATATTGAGGGAATCTTTTGCCTCTTCCCCCGCGAATTGATGTGATTGATAATGGAGGTCAGTGGACACATCGAGAGTGGCGAATGCTTCGTGATCTTGAAGTCGACACTCAGATTATTCCGAATGACACGCCCTTGCTTTCATTGAGAGAAGATCTAGATGGTCTTCTTCTTTCAGGAGGTGCGGCGCGAATAGGATTAACGGGTGAACTCGGTGCATGTGGAGAATACCTCTCCCTTGACATCCCGATTTTTGGCATCTGTGCTGGGCATCAATTCATGGCCATGCATTATGGTGGTTCAGCCTGTCCTGCCCCTCATCCTGAATTCGGGGCCGTTGAAATTACTATTGTCAACGATTCAATTCTCTTTCATAATACACCAGAGGTACAGCAAGCATTCACTAGCCATAATGATGAAGTAGACATTGTACCTGATGGTTTCATCGTCACAGCAACGTCTGAAACCTGTTCAGTCCAAGCAATGGAATGCCTCTCAAACCATCGTTTTGGTGTTCAATTCCACCCTGAAGTGACCCATACTGAACATGGTTCTCGTATCATCGCCAATTTTGTAGAGTACTGTCAAACGCAATTGTCTTGACCTTACCCCTACGGTCGTTGGTCGGGCGCGTAGCACAGCTGGATAATGCGCCGGCCTCCTAAGCCGGAGATCGCGGGTTCGAATCCTGCCGCGCCCGTATCTGATTCAAAGAACCACCTCACCTCTCACGTCATTGGAGCAAGACCATGTCGTTGGCCTATTTCGCTACATGTTAACATGAATTCTTCAATCACTGCTCTTGGCATAGTTGTGGAATGAACCCTCCCATCCATTCGAGCAAGTGCAGATAATAACTCATCTTGCAGGCTAGGTGTCAACATCATCCCTGAAGCTACGAGGGCCAGATGTAAGCGATGAACAATCTCACCCGATTCAAGTCCTTTTTCATATAACCAATCATCAATCACTCCCATCGCCCCAACCAATCTCTCAACTTTCATTCTTCCAGTTGCCACCATCTCGACGGCGTGAGTCCGTCCTTTGAGGGCTTGCTGAAGGACCTTATGACCATCCAACTCCTTTGTATTCAGGAGATATTCTTGAACTAACTCTCTATCACTCAACCATCCTTTTGCAGTAATCACTTCGGCGATGAGGAGTGCACGTCTTAGATCACCCTGAGCAACATGTATGATGTCATCTAGAACTGCCTCCTCCACCTTTTTATCTTCCTGAACAAAAATCCATGACAGCCGTTCCCGAATCTCCTTTTTTGGGATGGGTGGCAATCTCAGATGAACCAATCTACTTCTCAATGCATCAATCATCCTGCTCGGAGCCCTGCATGTCATCACGAAGCGTGTTGTACGAGAATCTTGCTCCATCATCCTGCGTAGCATGGGTTGAATACGATGCCCAAGATAGTCTGCATCCTCGATCACAATGATTCTAGAGATTGGCCGTTCCCCACTCCTTCCCTCAGATGACTCAAATCCAGCAGGTGGCGGTGGTCCTTGGGTTGCGAGAAAATTCCTGTCAAATGCTGAAAGACTCATTTTTCCTGCAAGACTCTGACCACCTTCGTTTTGTGGTTGAAGAAATTCAGTGAATGTAGCAGTCGCCTTCCCCCTTGCATTGTCTCTAGCTTGATGGACGTGTGTTGTACCTTCCCAACTTGGGCCGAGGACCTGCCTTACGAACATCAACCATGCAGTTGTTTTTCCACATCCTGGCGGCCCAGAGATGAGAAGATGAGGGGGTGATTCAGATAGAGCACCAGTTACTAGTTGAGTCCGAATGGATTCGGGTGCTATCAAATCACCAAAGGATGTCGGACGATAGCGGACCAACCACGGAATCCTCTCATCCGGAGAAGCCATCATGAATCAATTCGCATCGACGAATTTCATGAAGTTTCGCCGAGGTTTCACAAAGATTCGACCCCCGCACATCTTGCATTTGATGCTAGGTTTCTTTGGTTCGAAGTCCTCGTGGTTACCACATTTGAGGCAGCGGTATTCAACGAATTGCAGCCGGGCCATAAATGGGGGGCGGGGCAACCATTTCTAAATGCTACGACTTTCATGCTATCCCCTTCATGAATCCGCCACGTTGAAGGTCGATGGTTGAATCCCCACTTCATGCAGGCCTTTGATGTCGCCATCCTTGGAAACGGGGTGGCCGCCCAGAGGGCCCTTCTTGCATCTATTGAGCGCGGAGTGACAGCCATTCACCTTGCCTCAGATGCATGGGGAGGTTCGAATGAACAGGCCCACTATGCTGGAATCGCCTCATCTATTGAGGAAGATGATCATATTGGGCATAGATATGATACAATTGTGGGTGCCGAATATCTGACAGATCAGACGGTTGTCGACGCATGGCTTCGTGAAGCACCACGCGAACTTTCCCTTCTTGAGCGTTGGGGCCTGAACACAGAACGCAGTGCCGATGGTTCAATCTCGCTTTCCTCTTCTCTCGGGCAATCCATTCCACGTGTTGCTCATGCAGGAGATTTGACTGGAAGGGAGTTAAGCCGAATACTCGATGAACAGCGCCTCAAGCATTCTGCTCAGGTTCGGCATGATTGGATCCCCATCAGCCTCCTTTTGGAAGACGGCTCGGTTCGGGGTGTCGTAGGTATCAATACAGATAAGGGGGAATCTGAGACGATTCTTTCAAAGTCAATTGTCCTGGCAGGTTCAGGATTCTCAAGCGCTTGGACAGGCACGGGAACCGCTTGGGGGCACATCTTGAACTTAGCAGTTGAAGCAGGAGCCCCAGTTCGGGGGATGGAGTTTGTTGGAGAACACCCCCTCTTTGTTTGTGGGACAACGGTTGGAATTCCTCTTTCTTTCCTAGACCGTGGTGCGATCGTCCGTACTCGTTCAGGTGATGTGGTTGAACATACTGATTGTACTGCCGATGAACTCTCATCTTTGATGCATGATGCAGGCGAATGTGTTCTTGATGCTAGGATGCTTGACACCAGTTCACAGAAATGGTGTATATCAACAATTGAATTGCTCAAAGAACGATTCGGACTTGATCTCAAGGAAGATGTGATTCCTGTTGAACCACGTCCTCATGTGACCCACGGGGGGCTTATTGTTGATGAACGCGGGCGTGTTCTTGATGGTTCGTGGACTACGTGGTTCACCGGCCTTTTCGCCGCTGGTGATGTTGCCCTTTCAGGAATTCTTGGAGGCCGCTCCATAGCCGGCAATCGTTTACTAGGCAGCATTGTTTCAGGTTCGCTTGCAGGACGGCATGCAGCTGAATGGTCGGCTGAACATGGCATGCCCATTCCAGATGACGTTGCCGAAGCATCCGAAGAAGCAATCAATGATCTTGAGATATCACTCACCCCTAAGGTGGATGTGAAACAACCTCGAATGTCAGATCTTCCTTCACGCCTTTCATCAGTGATGCAGAATGCAATGTTTCCCGAACGAAGTGAATCCACATTAGTATCTGGAATCGAACAGATTGAAGAGATTATTGAGGCGTTTGATTCTGTAACCCTCGCCTCACCATCTTTGTTTCACAACCCCTCTTTCCGCGTATTGCTCGGCTGGCGTTCTTGTGCTCGCCTCGCTAAACTGTCATTGATTCAAGCTCGTGCCCGGACGGCAACCATTGGAATTCATCGCCGTTCAGATCATGTTGGTGATTCATCACCGCCTCACCACCTCATCACACGGGCGACATTCGAAACCTCATCCCTCGACGTATGGAATGGCCCGAAGAACCGTTGGTTGGTACCATTTCCAACTGAATGAATCTGCGCAAGGCACAATATCTTCCAATACTTCCTCTCTATGATGGAGCACTATCCACTGCCTCTACATGTCATCACCCGCGAGGTTTCCAGCAATTGGACAGGCGCATTACATGGCCATTTCTCAAATGAAGGACCAAATGACATAGTGGCCGCCAGGAATCAACATCAAGGCGTATTGAATGAATTCACCACCCGTTCGATTCCAGTAGAGATTCTTGCAGCCGATACAGATTCACCTGATTGCGTATTTGTTGAAGATCATGCAGTAATTGTTGGAAATAGGGCACTTGCTACGCGATTAGGGGCCCCTAGTCGCCGTGCAGAATCTCGACCTGTTCATGCATCCCTATTGGATAAGGTAGATGTTGTACATATGGAAGAATCCGGAACACTAGATGGAGGGGATGTTCTCGTTCTTCCGGAAAAAGTGATTGTCGGCAGAAGTCGCAGAACGAATAATGAAGGAATCAAACAACTCGAAAAATTCGTACTTGAATCTGGACGGGCCTTTCATGTTGTTGACGTACCTTCTTTTTCCTTACACCTTATCAGCATCTGTACCTCTCCTGCACCCGGACATCTCATTATCAGTGAAGGATGGCCCGACTCTACATTCGATGGTTTTGGCTTCCACATCCATCGACTCCCATTCGCCCAGTCTTATGGTGCCAATGTTCTCCCGCTTGGTGAGGACATTCTTGTCGCCGAAGGTTTTCCCACAGCGTCGAAAGTAATTGAAAATCTTGGACTTCACCCCATTCCTCTCAATATGGAAGAGATTCGCCAAGCAGATGGTTCCTTGACTTGCCTTTCATTACGCTTCTATGAATCTGATTGAAGCCGAGTTCATTTCAAATATCGAGGACACGGGGCACATCACGCCCGCGGGGGTCGCATAGCCAGGTCAATTGCGCCAGCTTGAGGGGCTGGTCCGTAGAGGTTCGAGGGTTCAAATCCCTCCCCCCGCACTCATCGCGAGTTTTGCTAGTTCTGAGTTGGTGTACCTCGGATCATATGTCACCTCCTCAATAATCCAGTCTGGAAGATTGACGGGTTGTTCAATGTGATCTAATTCAACCTCCGCCAAAATAATATTCAGTTGAGGGCGGATATATCGATCAATTTCCCAGATCAATCCATCCTTTCCTTTCCATAAACAACGAGTCTTTTCAACGAGTGCAGAACCGTCTCTAATTTGATTCGGGTCGAATGCTGTCCTAATCTCAAATTCCTTCCTCCTTCCCTTCACCATCCGTCCTTTGACTCCACATATCGTATCACCTCCAATCTTTCTGATCCGAACGATTGCATATTCATCCTCAGTCAACAACCCTTCAACCTCTTCACCTAAACTACCGAAATCAGCGATTACCCCATGACTCTGATGGTGTAACATTCCATCACTTATTTTCAAATCATGGAGTTCAAGATACACCTGAATGATGTGCATGGGGTCTGAATCAGGGGCTCCTGCCCCGGCGAGGAAGCGTCGTTCGACCTCCCAGTGCCCAACCACATCATGGATGAACAATACTGATACATGGAACCGCCGGTTGCAACAGTGTGTTGATACGGGGCAAGGTAGCGATTCTCCTCCCCCTCCTCCTCCTCTTTGCTCTCGCACCAACATCAAACTCTCTCTTAGAAACTGATGAGAATGTGCCCTTGCCCCCTATTCCAAGATCTGCCCTCCTGGCACCCATCAATGGCATTATTTGGGTCGAAGTCATACCCGTTCTGACAAGTGATTTTTCTGCAGCCCCCAGTACTGAATCACTCACCACGACGATGTTCACCAATGCTGACAGTGTGGCGGCATATTGGGAGGAAGTGAGCCGTTCTGAAATTACAGTGGAAGGACGTGTTAACCCGTGGGTCCGCCTACCAACCAATCTAGTTGGTTGTGGGCCGAGCCTTTGCGCCCAACAATCACTTGATTTATTCACCACTGAGTTGACTCCACCCACCACCACTCCGTCCAAAACCCTCATTCTTCTGATTTATGCTCAATCAGATGATGTACTCAATGGGGATGCAGATAATGACGGCTCTTCATCAGATTTTGATTCAATATGGCCGGGCCATCTGCCACTTTCCCCCCCGTTGAATCATTCTGACCAGATGGTCGAACACGTCTCTTTCTGTTCCATAGAATGTACGACGGGGCAACTGGCACGATTAATGGCCGAATCCTTCGGACTTCCTGCATTGCATGATGAAAGTGGAAGAAGCAATGGTGTTGGTATTTACAGCCTGATGGGCTCTGGTCACTTGTCAACTCATAATGGTCGTTCCAACCCTACTTATCTTGACCCATGGTCTAGGATTGAATTAGGTTGGATTGACGTAGAAGCCTATGATGTCAATGACGGAACTGAGGAATTCAAAGAAGTGTATCCTGCCCATCACCTCGATGCTGAAATCATTCAATTAGAATACGATTCAGACATCACCTATCTTATTGAATTTCGAGACGCTACTGATGAGGACATAATTTTCGATAGAGGATTATCCTGCCAAGGAATCCTTGTATGGAAAATCGACAAAGGCGAATTTGATTCAGACGACCTCCCGACAAATGATGGTACAAAACCATCTATCGAAGTGCTTGAAGCCGATGGCGACGATGATCTTTCAGATCCTGTCAAAGGCAATCATGGTGATTCAGAGGATTGTTTCCTAGAAGGCCACCTTTTTGCAGATACAACATCACCCTCTTTTCTCGACGAAGGCGATCCAGCTCTCCTCATCAAGAGTATCGTTGATCGTCCAGAAACCAAAGCCCGATTACTATTGTTGGAAGAAGATGACCGTGCCTTATTCTTGAATGATCCAATATTAATCCCTTCTGTTTCAGATACCTCCGCAGCAAATGGAGGCTATTATGTGGATTACCAGATCTCTCCAGATTCAGGCCTCTCTTCATTGAAGGCTCAGATATATACGCGTCCAACAACCTCACTTGAGGGGGGAAAGCTCACCCCGCTTAATGTTCTAGGGCCTTTCCACCCTTCCCCCCCCACCACACAATTCGCTACTACGACCTCTGATCTTCCCGAATTGATCATTTCCGATTCACTCGGCCCGGCTTTACTTGATGTGATGGTGGTTCTCACAGATGCAGATGGCCAGATTGTCGATCAACGAATGACAGAGGCCCCCATCTTCATTGAGCCACTCAGTGATATCGACATGGATGCGGTTCCCGATTATCTTGATCTGTGTTGGGGAAATTCTACCCATATCACTGGTTGGATATCTACGATTCAAACAGATCAGGACCACGATGGGTGTCAAGATGGGGGGGAAGACGAATTCCCTACGGAACCGACTCAGCACAGTGACAGTGATGGTGATGGCTTGGGCGACAATCCGAATGGAAATAACAGCGATCCATGCCCATCGGACCCCAACCCTAGCTGTGAAGGAGGCGCCCAACTTCCACTTGATTATCCTCCAGCTGACATCCATATCGATTCAGCACGTTCCATGGTAACTGTGGCCCGCGGTGAAGACATTGATGTTGAAGTAACACCTTCTTCCAAACCTTCCAATCCCAGCTCCACAGATAATCGCCAATGTGATGTGGAAATGTGGTTTGTCGATAGACAAGAAGGTCTTCGAACACATGCTGTAGGAAGTACACAGAGGGCCCTTGAATTCCCTTCCGAGAAGAGCGTCGACATATCTGAGACAATGCTTCGTCCAGGTGAAATACAGGTTTGGTCCGTCCTTATTTGTGAAGATGTAATTGAAGACGTGAAGGCTGACATCATTGAAGTAGAGTGGACTGCACCTATTGTCACAAATGTTCAGCATCAGGTACGAAATCTCGATGATATAGGTGATGATGACGCCATTTTCGCACAGATTGAAATTCTCAATCCAACCGATCAATCACAAGAATTGAGCATCACGTTTCAAGCACATAATGTGGATGATTTAGACGGTTGGAACCCTCTTACAATATCTTCCATGACAGTTATTCTTGCACCTGCCGAGAACGCTTCAGTACCTTCGACATTAACCCTTGACACCGCCTTCACTCCTGAAGAAGATGGAGATGCTTGGATTCTCGAAGTTGAAGTCACAGGAGATGACGTTGCATTTCACACATTCTATGGGGACGATGGAGAGATGTTATTCCTTGAAGATGGTGAATGGACTGATGTCCATGGACCTATTGCAGGACACGAAGTATTGGCAAGTGATGTACGAGGATTTGAATTAGATTCTGTCACCATTGAACAAGTCGTTGATTTGAATGTCAATCCCATTGATTCTGACGCCGACCTTCTCAAAGATATCCTTCGAATCACATATTCCCATATCACCGACCCATTTGGCGGTAGCATTCGACTGAATCTTTCATTCATGAACACCGATTTGGGCTATTCTGGGTCAATCGAGTATGATCATCTCCCTCTTGGTGATTCACTTGAACGCACTGTTGACATCCCATTGATTGGTCTAGGGAATTATTCAGTGACAATAACGGCGACAGACCCACTCAATCTGATTCCAACAGCCACGACCACCACCACTCGTGAGGTGACTGAATCCAACATCCTACAAGCCTCGATCACATTGGATGTTTCAGGTCCAGTCAACCTCACTTTGTCAGACGGCGATCCCTGCGTCATTTTCGCAGATATCAATGACCCCGCTGAACCATTCTGGGGCCCAGGCACTCTATCGTGGCAAGGCCCATCTGATATGACCCTGAATTCTGCACTGAGCAGGGTTGTCACGTGCTCAGATATTGGAAGCAGTGGGCGTATCACAGCCTACTATAATTCAACAGCAGGAATCACATTATCTTCCTTTGTGGATCTTATAATTCCAAAAGTAATCACTACTATTCCAGAAACGAATAACACTGACAATACTACAGATAACCAAACCACTAATCTTACTTCGAATATCCAACCTTCAACCCAGAAGGATCAATCACCAACTGGGAATGTGTGGATGTGGTCAACTCTTGTCTTAGGTGCAATCGTTATCATGTTACTTATCATGCTCATTTTGAACACCAGTAATCGTTCGAAATCAATGAGCCCCATGGGTCCGCCGACGATGTACAATCACTCGGACCCATATGGTCATGCATCGCATGAATCTCATCATCCAACTCATCCTCAGAACCCCCCTCAACAAGTATTGGGAGATCCTTATGCGGCTTTGAATCCTTATGGCCCCCCTCAATCGAATTCACCATCTACGTGGACCGACGCAGAGGGCCGTAATTGGCAACAATTCCCTGACGGCCGAACAGAATGGTGGGATGGGAACACTTGGAAACCGTTCTGATAGGTATCAGAATGGTCATGAAGACTGACCACTTCTCACGGGCATGGTAGTTCAGGTTGAACTTGAATCGGAGGTTCGAGAAATCCTCCTTTCAAGATGCACCGGTCTTTCAAATCTGATTGAATGGCTTGATACAATCGATTCTCGACCCGGATTGAACGAATTACATCACCATCTTTCAAGTGGAACATTCAATCATATCGCCCTCAAAAAGTGCATCGATTACGCAGAAGAAGGCTATCAACGTAATATTATCAAGAAAACCGAATTCTATGAACTCGTCGCAATCTCTTGGACCCCTGGTCAAGAAACGCAGATTCATGATCACACAGGTAGCGACTGTGCCTTTCTGATTGCTGAAGCCACTTCTACAGAGACGATTTATCAGCTTGATTCAGAAGGGCTTGCAGAACCGATTGAGGTTAGAACCTACCTCCCTGGTGAAATATGTGCGGCCGAGGAACCAGATATACACAAGATCTCCAATAATGAAGAATCTGAACTGATCAATATCCACGTGTACACTCCTCCATTGCATGCCTACAATACATATGTCTCTGCTTCTTGAAATCGCTTCATCGAACACGTTCAAAGAGTTCTAATCACTTGTTTGTTCATTGACCATCATATCGTTCTTGTACTGTTCAAAAACCTCTTTGAAAATCCGAACATCAGAATCAAACGATTCAGGTGATAATGGTCCAAAAGAAAAGCGGAAGAAACGAGCATATGGTGTTTCATAAGTTGGGTCTTTTGAATGTGGACGGGCCATATCACAATCGGAAGCACATAAGATTGCAGCACCTCGCTTGAAAAGGCGTCTATTCAACTCATCACTCGTCATACCCTCTGGTAATTCTAGCCAGTGGTAAAATCCCCCATTACCTGTGTAAACACCCAATCCCATCTCTTTGAAGGCTCTTCCATATCTTTCTCGTTGCCAGTTGTAATGTAATTCCACTGCCTTGCGAGCTTGCTTGACGCGTTCAGGTTCAAGGAGTTTGATTGCATATTGCTGGGAGGGGTGACTTACTCCCCCCATGCCGAAACTGGAATAGTTGGACATTGTCTCAACATTTGACTTACTAGCGACAATCCACCCGACGCGAATGCCCGGTGATTGCAATCCCTTTGTACAAGCACCTGAAATGAACACATTGCTATTATCCAGATCCTGAACATATTGGATTCCACTTACGCAAGGGGAATGGAACATCTCATATGCTTCATCCAGAAGTATACCATTCCCAGGTTGCTCAGCCATCTCAATCAATTCCTTGAGTTCATCTCCTGAACGCGTCTGTCCAGATGGGTTTTGAGGGTTGGAGATAACTGGCATAAGGTGTGTATTGGCGCTGATACCTGTGCGCTCAAAGTAGATGGAATTGTCTGGGTGGAAATTATTCTCCTTAGTGAATGGAACGACTTGGTATTCAGTATTCGTTTGTTCTAATATATCCAAATAAGCTGGCCATTCGATATTCCCTATCCTTACTTTCACATGTTTCTTGAGAAAGGCCATCACTGTATAGATCCCCGGTCGTCCTCCTGCGAATATCATGACATTCTCTGGCGAGATGTTAGAATCGTATTGTGAGTTGTAATATTCTGTGATGGCCCTGCGCAATTCTGGATGCCCCCAGGCTTTTGGATAGAATCGATCTTCCCATGTGACATCGACACTACTTGGTAGCGAAGGCCCCCCGAATTTATCTAATGGCGTGGTCAGAGGAAATCCTTGTGACCACGGGTGCGTTCCTTCTTCTCCCATGAAACTCCCAAATGAGTCTTTGAACGCATACAGTGTTTCGTAGATGCCCATTGGGGGACAGTTGTCTGATAGAAAGGATTCCACTTGACCAGTTCTCGATACACCTCTGAAGCCATCCTTTGGCTCGGCCATGATGTTGCGTATACTGTCCGGCTCAAGAGGTTCTCGCAGAACTACAATCAATCATTCCCTAGTATAGTGCCATCAAAGCGGATATGAAGGCAAGTCATCTGTCCTGTGTAATGACGGTGCTACTGACGCGGTCAGGTTGGATGGAAAGGACGAAACCATCACCCTTCGGAGTGATTGAGTGATGACCAATTTCGGCTTCGTTATCGATAACCGAACCTGTATTGGTTGCCATGCCTGCACAGTGGCATGTAAATCCGAGCATGATGTTCCAATCGGCGTTAACCGAACGCACGTCAAGTACATCGAAACCGGGACGTATCCAAATTCGAACAGAGAGTTTAGCGTTCATCGTTGTAATCATTGTGAGGATGCACCTTGCACAACCATTTGCCCGACCCACGCTCTATTCACACGTGATGACGGGATCGTGGATTTTGATAATGACCGATGTATTGGTTGTAAGTCGTGCATGCAAGCATGTCCTTATGACGCATTGTACATCGATCCCAATGAAGGCACTGCTGCCAAGTGCAATTATTGTGCACATCGCATCGAGAATTCCTTTGAGCCAGCATGTGTGATTGTGTGCCCCACAGAATCAATCATCAGCGGCAATCTTGATGATCCTAACTCCTCAATCGCACAAATAATTGCCAATCATGATGTCAAAGTCCGCAAACCGGAGGCTGGAACCAAGCCCAATGTCTACTATGTGGGGGCCAGCAATGAGATGCTTGATCCTGGTGCAACTGAATCGACAGGGGTTGGGATGTGGACTGAACAATCACATGGTGTCGGACACTTCGCAAAATATGCTGATTCACGATTATCTGATGCTGACACACCTTCGATGATAGTTCAGCTAGCACTTGAGAAGAAGGCCAAAGCGGCTAATCCACGTGACCAAGCCATCATCCATGACGTAATGGCCAAACTCGATGAGACCACTGCAAATCCAACCCGTTCTTACGACCAACCGAGCAAAGGGATTCTCTGGGACGGAGAAGTGGCAGCATACATTGTGACTAAAGCAGCGGCGTCAGGTTTCTACATCCTCCTCATGCTATTGATGCTCTCAGGTGTATCTGAAGCTGAGTGGCTGATTCTTCCTGGAATTATCCTTAGTATCGTTCTATTGGGTGTGACTGGACTTTTATTAGTAAAGGATCTCGATCGACCTGAACGTTTCCTATATGTTCTTCTTCGTCCGAATTTTGACTCTTGGTTAGTTCGTGGCGCTTACATATTGTCATTTTTTGCGATGATTCTCTGTGCACATGCCATGGTCTCATTGCTTGAATTCGATGAGATCTGGCATACTCGCCTTGCCTATGTTGGCATCCCGTCAGCATGGATGACGGGTTCTTACACGGGTTGGTTGCTTAAGCAAGCAAAAGGTCGTACATTGTGGGCTAACCGTTCAAATTTTGAAATTGCTCTGACCGGTTCTATTGAGATGCTTATTTGCGGCGGATTACCTCTTCTTCTTCTTTGGTTGACAGATTGGCAACAACCAGCATCTCACGTAATTGCAGCTATTTCTTTTGTATTGGTGTTTGTGTATTGGTTCGGATTCAAACATACTCGTCATGGATTACGAGAAGCTCAGATGGAGCCATTATTGTGAGGTGTATTTGATGAGCCGAACATTCATTGAGAAAATAGCACAGACTCTACGCATCATTCCTAATTTGAATAGGAAGAAGTCATTGAGCACAGACTCCCCGTTACGCCGTTTCCCTTCTTCCAATGAGTGGCACGAACACGTTGAACTCGATGCACAGGCATGGCCTCAGCAAATAGAAAGACGCTACAGTTTAGTGCCAACAACATGTTTCAATTGTGAATCGGCCTGTGGATTACTAGCTTACATCGATAAAGACAGCGGAGAGGTCACGAAATTCGAAGGTAATCCCCGCCACCCTGGTTCGCGAGGAAGAAATTGTGCGAAAGGACCGGCGACAATCAATCAAATCCAAGACACCGAGAGAATCCTTCACCCCCTACGTCGCATTGGAGACAGAGGGGCAGGTGAATGGGAGCAGATCACCTGGGATGAGGCACTGACAGAGATCGCTGAGAAAATCAGAACGTCATTGAAGACTGGAGCTAGAGACAAAGTGGTCTATCACGTTGGCCGGCCCGGCCATGAAGGATATGCGAATAGAGTTCTCAAAGCATGGGGGGTGGATGGCCATAATTCACACACGAACATCTGTTCAGCAGGAGCGAGGACAGGATATGCTCTTTGGCACCGCCATGACCGTCCCAGCCCAGATCATGCAAATGCAAAGGTCATCCTTCTTACATCATCTCATCTTGAGACAGGTCATTACTTCAATCCACATGCACAACGCATCCTTGAAGGTATGATGGATGGCGCGAAACTGATTGTGATAGATCCAAGATTGTCTAATACTGCCGCGATGGCAGATCATTGGTTACCGACTTGGCCTGGCTCCGAACCAGCCCTTTTCCTCTGCTGGGCTAGGATGATTCTTGAAAAGGGCCTGTACAACCGTGAATTCATTGAGAAGTGGACAAACTGGGATGAATGGATTGCAGCAGATCATCCAGATGAACCGCACCAGTTTGATCGCTGGGTCGAACTTCTCCTACAGGAATACGAGCAATATACTCCTGAATTTGCTGCAGAAGAATGTAAGATCCCCGTCGAACAAGTCATCGAAGTGGGTGAAATTGTAGCAAATGCCGGTTCTCGCCTTGCCACTCACGTGTGGCGGGCGGCAGCCATTGGGAATCTAGGTGGATGGCAGGTTTCCCGCACGTTACATTTTCTCAACGTCCTGACAGGATCGGTGGGAACCGAGGGTGGAACATCTCCAAATTCGTGGTCCAAATTCAAACCAGAACTTTTCGATGCCCCTCCAGATCCAGATGGTTGGAATGAACTTCATTTCCCTCCAGAATATACTCTGGCGCATTATGAAATGAGCCACATCCTCCCCCACATGATCAAAGAAGGCAGGGGGTCGATGGACGTCTACTTCACAAGAGTCTTCAATCCGGTTTGGACTTACCCTGATGGTTTCACATGGATTGAGATGCTTTCGAGCATCGAGAAAATAGGTTGTCACGTTGCTTTGACACCCACTTGGAATGAGACTGCTTTCTTTGCTGACTATGTGCTACCTATGGGACATGCTTCTGAAAGGCACGATGTCAACTCATATGCAACCTCTTCGGGTAAATGGGTCGCATTCCGGCAACCAGTGTTGCGAGAATTCGCACGTCGTGAGGGCAATGATGTTGAATTCACGCATGAAGTGAATCCCGGCCAAGTTTGGGAGGAGGATGAATTCTGGATTGAATTATCTTGGCGAATAGACGATGGGACGATGGGCATCAGGGACCATTTTCTCAGTCCCTATCGTGAAGGTGAGAAAATCACCGTTGATGAATACTACAGATATCTTTTCGAGAACATCCCTGGACTTCCAGAGGCAGCTTCTGAACAAGGAATGACACCTTTGGATTACATGCGCAAGCACGGGGCATTTCAGATTGAAGAAACGACTTACAATAAACATGAGGAAGAGGGTTGGCCAACCCCTTCAGGTAAGCAAGAATTCTATTCCAATACAATGGTTGAATTCGGATATCCTGAACATGCAATCCCGCATTATAGAGTCATGAGTCATGTTCATCCATCTGAATTGAAAGGAGATGACGAGTACTGCCTGCTACCTAATTTCCGTTTACCACAACATATTCATTCCAGATCTGCAAATGCCAAATGGTTGGTTGAAATAGCTCACCGCAACCCAATCTGGATTCATCCTAAGGACGCAGAAAATCTTGGCGTCACTGAAGGAGAACTTCTGAAGATTGAAACTGAGATTGGTTGGTTCGTCGACAAAGTGTGGGTCACTGAATCAATCAAACCCGGCGTCATTGGTTGTAGCCACCATATCGGGCGATGGCGTCGCGAACAGGATGAAGGAAATCGCTTCCTCACAAATACAGTTTCAATCGAAGATGTAGGTGATGGTAAGATGAGGATGCGCACAGTCAAAGGAATCACATCTTGGAAATCTGAAGATCCAGACACGAATCGTCTGTTCTGGAGAGATGGGGGGGTGCACCAGAATATCACACATGCAGTCCAACCCGATCCAATCAGTGGTGCCCACTGCTGGTTACAGAAGGTGCGATTATCACGCCCCTCCGAGGGGGAGGAATATGGTGACATCGAAGTTGATATGAACAAATCACACCAATACTATCGGAAGTGGAATCAATTGGCGCTTGAGCGCGAGGTACATCCCCGTGGAGAGCGCAGGCCTCTATGGATGAATCGTCCACTTCCACCAAAAAAGAAACATTGGTTTATTGATGGACAGGAGGAGGCAGAATAGAATTGGTCAAGGCGATTGCGTCCTTTCCCTTCATCGTCAATCTAGCGTAGGAAACGTGCAGGATTTCCTGCATAGACCCCTGGTTTCGTGATATCTTTTGTAACAACAGACCCCGCTCCTATCACAACATCATCACATATACTCACAGGCATCACCGTCGCATTTGTACCGATTGATACTCTATCTCCGATAACAGTCGCCCCCCATTTTGTTTTGTCACCACGTGCTGGGCCCCCGCTACTGAATGAATCATTGATGAACATCGCACCGTGACTGATGAAACAATCCTGCCCAATCGTGACAAGTTCGCAGATGAATGCATGGCTCTGTATCCTTGTTCTTGCACCAATTTCCACTTGTTTCTGGATTTCGACGAAAGGACCAACAAATACTCCATCCCTGAGTGAACACCCGTAAATGTTGACAGGTTCCACAATCGTGACACCCTCCCCTAGATCGACATCGACGATACCTACCTTCAGCCGCCGATAATCCCCCATTAACCGAGTGAGATATTGTTGGTACATCACGCTTGGGGCGCAAGCATTTCCTTTTTCTAATTCATTGTAGATATCTCTAACATTTCAAATCAAGAGCATGATAAAGGGTGACTTATGTCAGCCTTTATGCAGCCTTACGATCCGAATGCACCTCCTGCGACAGTTATTGTCGGCGCCCAACAACCGATGATGCAACAACCCGTAATGCAACAACCCGTAATGCAGCAGCCGATGATGCAGCAGCCGATGATGCAGCAGCCGATGATGCAGCAACCAATGATGATGGGTGGTGGAGTCATTGTTGGGCAGCAGAAAGAGTTCATGGTCGCCCTGCTTCTATCCATTTTTGTTGGAAGTATAGGTATTGACAGATTTTATCTGGGATACACAGGACTTGGAATACTGAAACTATTGACATTTGGTGGCTGTGGTCTGTGGTGGTTGATTGATTTGATTCTTCTCGCAACAGGTAGTATGACGGATGTCAATGGCATACCTTTGAAGAAATAATCAGAGAATGATAACAATCATTCTCTTCCAAAAGAGCCATGTGAAAATTGAACACGTGATAAGCAACCATGATTGCATTAACCAACGTGGTGTTTGTGGAAAATTCTCAAATTGCTTAGTTGCTATATCTTTGAGAGAAACAAGAAAGATCCACACAAATGCTGCATAAATGAGCGGTGAACCTAGATTGTAATCGATTGCCTGCGCGAAATTACCATGTGTGATAGAAACAAATGATCTAGTCATCCCACAGAACGGGCATTCAATTCCAGTCAAATGAAAGATTGGACACAGGCTTAATGCAGTGACGCGATTGGGTTGAAGGATGGCAGAGGCCATCAACGCCCCTCCTGTGAATGTCGCAGTTAACGCTGCAGGTGAACGAGTAACCCCAGCGGGGGTTGAATTCACAACCTCATCGCCCATTATGTCCAATCCGTCTTTACAAGTAGCTCGCTTCATATGAAGGAGTGCTAAGGATGCCATCCTGGATAGGATTGTACAGTCCATGCAAGAGCAGTATTGGGGTCATATCCTTGTTGTAGCATTGAATTATAGTAATTCATTGCTGCTGGATTTGCAGCCCCTGTAGCAACAATTTGTTGTTGTCCCATCATTGCTTGTGGTTGTCCCATCATTGCTTGTTGTTGTCCCATCATTGCTTGTTGTTGTCCCATTGGAGCCTGAACAATGACCTGAGTTTTATTTCGCCTCAATAGTAAAACTAGCAATACCACGGGCAAACCACAACAAAAAGCAATCCCCCCTAGAGTAACTATCCCTAATCCTGCTAAGAAATTCCCAGCAGCCTCTATATTTTCATCAGTTTGATCATCAATGGCATAGGTGATTCTAATTGACGATAAATCATTAGCATAATCTCCCTCCCGCTGATTGTCACAATTGTCTATAATGATGTAGTAATAATCATCAGAACTCACAGTATAAGAAAATGTGAATGGCAACTCTTCTGGCGATACTGGTTCTTTGTAGTAAACAGGATTGAATTCCTCAGCAAACATATTCCCCTCACCATCGCACATGTGATCCCACTTTTGATCCGATGTTGCAATATAGACGTCAACAGGATGTGAGGAGTTACCATCCATTCCTTCTATTTCCTCAATCCATACAGTAACATCTTTTCCGTTCTCTGTTGACAACATTTCCATTGTGTAATCATTTTTGTCAATGATAGCAGTGTGCTCAGTTGCAACACTTCTATCTGCGCTGACTGGCAAAGACAGGAGGACTAGTACCAAAGAGGCAGCGAAAATCCCCATTAAGCTACGATTCATACCTTGCAAACCTACGGTCTGCGTATTAACGGTCCGGTTTTCCAAATTACACTAAGAGCGATAGTTCCGCACTGCATCGATGACCCGAGTCGTTTCTTCTTCTGTATGAAGAGGGTGAATTGGTATCGATACGATGCGGTTGCAGATATGTTCTGTGTAGGGGAGGGTCCCTTCAGGATGTTGGGGATGATCAGCATATACTGGTTGTCGATGACAAGGAATAGGATAGTGAATGCCACTTGCAATCCCTTGTTCAGCAAGATGTTCCATGAATCTCTCTCTTTCATCAACTTGAACGACAAAGAGGTGCCATGCATGTTCAATCTCGGGTCTGACCACTGGAAGTTCTAACCATTCAAGGTCGGAAAAAGCATCAAGATATAGGTCTGCAATCTCTTGTCTCCGCGTGACCCAGCCAGGGAGTTGTTCAAGTTGCGCAATACCTACGGCAGCCTGTATCTCAGACATTCTCCAGTTTGTACCAAGCATTGAGTTCTCATATTTCGAAGCCCGGCCATGGTCGACGATCATCTGCATTGGTTCAATCAAATCTTCTCGATTAGTGAGAATCATTCCCCCGGGGCCCCCCCCCCCCCCCATCGATGAAGGCGAGCTCGAGCAAGGGGCGATTGAGGGGAAGAATGAGAAAGTAGCGATATCTCCAAAGGAACCGATTGATTTTCCATTGATTCGTGCGCCATGTGCTTGAGCACAATCTTCAATCAACCCTAGTCCAGCATCTTGCACAACACTGATTGCCTCCATTTTCACAGGTTGACCATACAGGTGAACCAGTACGGCAGCTTTTGTTCGATCAGTGATAGCCTCTCTGATTGAGTTCGGATCAGCAGTACCATCCTCTCCAACTTCAACAAAGATTGGAGTTGCACCGACGAGGTCAGCAGCTGTGGCCGAAGCAATGTAGGTATGTGATGGAACAATGACTTCGTCACCATGACCTACTCCAAGTAGACGTAATCCTGCAATGAGTGCGACGGACCCATTTGAACAAGTCACGCCGGCTGCTGCACCACAATATTCAGCAAAGCGTGCGGCGAATTTCTTTGATTTTGCACCCTTAATCCATTGTCCGGATTCTAAGACCTCTAGGACGCCCTTGCGCATGGCATCATCAACATACATTCTGGCCAATTGCACCTTTTCCATGCGCTTCGCCTCATGCTGGGGCCTTTATTGCTCTCGCTCCGCAATGGTCAAGCGCGGCCGATTCCTCGGCCTCACATGGGAATGCGAGTCGCCGTCATAGGTACTGGATACTGGGGCACGAATCATGTCCGCACCCTCTCTGCTCTCAGAGACGGTGGAGCGGACCTCGATCTTGTTGTATGCGACGTAGATCAAGATCGTGCTCATGCCCTGGCTGAAGCACATGATGCCTCTGCAACCACAGATCCTCATTCTCTCTTGATGGATGAAGGAAGAGTTGATGCAGTCACGATCGCTACACCTAGTCCTCTTCATGCCGAGCAGGCGAAGATGTTTCTTTCCAATGGTATTGCTACCTTGGTTGAGAAACCAATGGCATTGAGTATCGATGAATCACGGCAGGTTGTTGACATCGCCTCCGAACATGAAACGTTACTCTCTGTCGGTCACGTCTTCCGCCACCATTCAGGCGTACGCGAAGCGGCCCGTTTGGTTGCTGTAGGTGAAATAGGCCCTGTCCGATTGATTGAATCTGTCCGAACAGCAGTAAGAGAACCACGCCCAGATATGGGTGCTATCCATGCACTTGGGATACACGATTACGACATCTTCAGTTTCATCATGAATGATCAAGCCCCGTTAACAATCCAAGCCAGTGCGACACCCAGTTATCTTCCGGGCATAGAAGATCATGCCGTCACCCTTCTCACCTTCTCTCAATCTGATGCACCTCCCGCTCTTGCCGTTTCGACTGTAGGTTGGCGGAGTAGGATTGATGGCAAGCAACGTCGATTGCGAATCATTGGCAGGGATGCTAGCCTTGATGTTGATTATCTCGATCATTCAGGTCTATGGATCCATCACCATCCAAGTGAGCAGATAGGTACTGAATGGGGTGGGACTGGCGCTGCACCTAGGGAACGCCTTACACTTCCACTTGGTGAACCGGCTCTGACTGCTGAATTACGACATTTCCTCTCCCTTGTTGAAAATGGAACAAAACACGATTCCATTACAGGTGGAGAGGTGGGTGTGCGGGGTGTTGAGATGGTTGAACGAGCATTATCAACCATCTGAATTCATTCCTCTTCCCCTGATTGTTCACTGCTGATTGGTGCGATATCTCTTGGACCACGACCCATTCCATCAACCAAGCCGATTGTGAATGTGGTATGCAAGATGAATAACATCACTGGGACCCCTATCAGAAGCGTGGTTTTTCTCCCCCGCATAGATTCAATCGTTCCTGCAAGCAGAAGTGCCGCCACATATGCTACGATAGGAATGGGCCAGAACCAAACCTTGGTGGCAGCTAACAATCCCGTGATCAGGAACCCTAGAAGCGGTGCAAATTCAGCGGGATTGATTCGACTTCTTTCTCTTTTGACATGCTGCATCCTCCAGAATCCATAGCGATGTCCAAATTTGATCCACGCTTTGACACTTCTTCTTTTCACTTGGTGCACATGGCTGACATCTGAGCGCCACGTTGGCCACCCTGCCCGATTGAGACGTAAATTGAGGTCTGAATCTTGAGT
>CAZMJD010000009.1:0-586 GCA_964566385.1 uncultured Candidatus Poseidoniales archaeon
TAGTCGGCACCAACAGGGTGTCACGACACCTCAGCACAGCGTTCAGGCTACTTAGAATATCGTCTATCCTCTAGTGTATCAGGAAGAGTATCATATCAGTGAAATCGGTTCACAATTCATGCAGCGCTGGAGTTCTCAAAGAACGCTACCAGCGATCTTGCATCAAGGATTCCGTAGCCATATTTTGCATCATGTGGAACCTCCTGAAGCGACGAGGGGACTGCAGTCTCCATCATCGCTTCCTTGACCAATCGGACAGTGGTGCGGCCATCATTGAGGCCTGCTCTGAACTCAGGATGCTGCTCAAGCAGAAGAGCAAGGCCACCAGCAACGAAAACTGTGGCGTCAGAGGTTCCCGAAGAAACGATGTACGAATCATCTGGTCCTGTAGAGACTATCTCGAATCCCGGGGCAGATATCTCAGGTTTCTGATTTGGAGGCATCCGTTCTCTTCCATTGGCTCCATCGATTGGCGAGCCGGCACTGCTCTGTTCCCATATGGTGCCATTACGTTGGATGGCAGCCACAGAGATTACATCAGGGATGTTAGCAGGCGTGGCAACAAATCCATCGTCATTCACACCGC
>CAZMJD010000009.1:596-20311 GCA_964566385.1 uncultured Candidatus Poseidoniales archaeon
TCTCTGCGCCTTTGTCGGCCCACAACCCAAAGCCGTCATTCACACCGCCATCATTCCCAGCGGCGGCAACCACGAAGATTCCGCGATCGAGAGCCCTTTCAATGGCGCTTACAGGAGGTGAATCACGCGTATTGCTCACATCAGTCTGTCCACCAAGAGACAATGAAATGATGTGGGCACCGCGATCATTCACACACCAGTCGATTGCGTCTGCAACCAAATCTTCCTCACCACTTCCCTTTGCATCACCAAGAGCTACTGCCATGATTAATGTCACGCCAGGAGCTGCTCCCAAAAGAGTCCCATTAGCGACCAGCAATCCTGACATCATGGTCCCATGATATGTCGAAGAACGATCGCCAGCTCTAAGTTCACGTGTCAGAAAATCCTTGAATTCAATCTCAGCATCATCAAGATCCGGGTGATTCACATTGATGCCAGTGTCAACAATGCACACACGAACGCCGTCTCCCGTAAGTTCGAATTCATCAGCAGCCTGGCGTAGTCCGGTCGACTCATAGGGCCATTCCAAATGATCTGCAACCTTATCGACCACGAGAAGGTCGTCCCAGGCTCCGAATGGAAGAGAAGCAGACCAGATAACAATGCCCACAAGGAGGGCGATTGCAGCCAATGGGCGCAGGCGTCTTGAACGACGACGATGAGAGGTTACACCTGCGACCATCCCCCCTGAATCCAAGGAAGAAGCATAGGTACCTGGACCACCCCAATGTACATCGGCAGTGATCAGACTCTCCTCACCATAAGCCTCGGCCTGTTCATCGATGATCGTGCGAACCTGCGGAAGATCCGGTTCAGAGAGGTACAGACGTTCCGCCTTCCGGCCGACCATTAGCACACCATCAGAAACTTGGTCCACTCGGCGTGCTTTGCACCCGGCGAATGAAGACTCCAATTACGATTGAACCCACAATGAGAAGTATCACGATGAACAACCAATTACTGACTCCATCGGAATCTCCAGCAGCAACAGAGATCTTTGTTTGTTTGCAATGGATCGAGTCGGAGATGATGACGTTTTCATTACCTACCAGACACCACGGTTGTTCACTGTCCTCAGCCACGTGATCGGTTGCTCCAATATCCAGAATCACCTGATAATTGGTGTCAGTATTCATGACAGATGTCGAATCCTCGATAGAGATAGAGAACTCAATCGTCTGATTCTCACCTGCCCCAAGTTGGATTTGACGCTGCTCAACTATCATGTTCGTACCATTCTCTGCAGTCGTATTGAGATAGATCGTCATGTCCTCCGTAGCAATCTGGCCAACATTCTCCAACTGTACGCTGATGGTTGCAGTCTCACCAGCCTGAGTCGTGATCTTCTTGGGCAGGTCACCCATCCTGACATCGGCTTCACCAATCAATATCTCAAACTCGTAACTTGCTCTGGTAGCGCCATCATCGTTACCATTGGCCATGAGAGTTACAGCATACCCATCTCTAGTCTCATCTGTAGGAGCAATCACTCGTATCGAGTGGCTGTTATTGTTGGTCAGACCCTCTAAGGTGGCAGACCATTCATTGACAGTCCAAGTTTCGGGGAGACCTTCAAGCTTGAAATCAATTAGATCCTCACTGTTACCGAGATTATCAACCTCGAACGAGATAGTCAATGAATCTCCACGACCAACAAAGTACTCAGAAGCATCCGACCTCATGACTGCTTCACGCCTGGTTTCTGGGCTGAACTCAATCTCCACCTGTGAAGGAGTTGAGATGGTTGAACGGGCTTCAAGAACCACCTTGTCATAGGGGCTGACTGCTGCAGTATCTGAATCAGGGAATTGTAGTCTGATGAACACCCGTAGAGTCCCATTCGACGCTTCGTCCAACCCAAGTTCAGCATCAATCGAATCCAGCCATGGACCGCTGTCACTCAAGGAGATATTGTAGACGTAGGCACTGGGATCAATGATTCCAACTCCAGCACGCGGTGTGATCGTGAAGCGGTCCTGCAACTCGGTTCCTTCGTAAGTCAGGTTAGCGCTCAGAATGATCTCACCGTACGAGAGACGTTCCACCGAATCAAGGAAAGTCACAGGAATCGACACTGACTCCACATCGCTATCGCTCGATGCGACAAGGCCACCTGTCGTATTGAAGACCTCGAATGTCACTCGTGATTCCTTGACCCTGTTGAGTTCAAGTACCCGCGATATCTCAGTGCGCGCCTTGATCTCATAAGGCGTCTCAGCAAGGTGAGTGATGTTGCGCCCCCTCTCATTGATGATCGCGAAGGCATCAATCGAGGCAACGCCCGGAGGCAATGCAATCTGGAAGGAGCCATTATCTGCGGCGAGAGTCAGATTCCAAGAAGCGCCTGAATCATCGAGCACCACTGAGATACCAATGGAGTGTTCGGCGCCATCGGGTAATCCAGAATCACCCAGATGGGTCGTAGTCCCATTGTAATCGACCCATTCTGCAGTGAGATTCAACATACCACCTTCAACCAAGGTCAAATTCACCTGTTCGTTCTCCTGCACCTGCACTTCGATCAGTGATACTGAGACAAGGCTGTATCCGGTCTCGGAAGGAGCTGTAGCATAGGCTGCATATGTACCTGGGACGACAGTAACATTCCATTCGCCAGTCCAGGTTCCATTCAAAATCGTGAATTCCACGGCAGGTTCACGATCTACAGGTTGCCCCGCAGCGGGCAACACGCGAAGCGTGATATTATCGAGACCGTAGGTCTCATGGTCCACAATGCGTCCAGAAATAGCCACCACTCCACTCGGCAAGGCAGTATCATTGTAATCTCCCTCAGTTGTTACGTTGCGGAAGAATTCCACTGCAGTGTAATTCTCCTTAGAGATGTTGAACGTGATGTTGGTATTCGATGGAGCGAAGAATGACCACACCCCTACTTCATCGCTCAACAGAGTCACATTGACAGCAGAAGTCTGATTGAACGCAGTCACTGTCGCATTGTCCAGACCTTCACCTACCGACCAGAATCCATTTCCATCAAGATCGTAGAAGACACTGCCCTGAAGGCGAATATAGCGTTCTGCAGAGAGGTTGACGTACATCTCGGTTCCTGTAGCGGTAATCGAGCGGTTCTCTGCAAGAAGGAGGTGTCTGATATCCCCGTTCGTTTGATTGAGAGTGAAATTCCAGTTGCCTGAAGGTAAGAATAACGTCGAGTTGCCGAACTCATCGAGGGCGGGAACGGTGATGTTACCCAGGCCCGATGCACTCACAGCAGTGATTGTGAATCCATCGAGTGGAGCACCATCTGTGAGATTCTCAACCACGTTCAGGAAGATCTTCACTGGAGTTAGAGCTGTTACAGTGATATTCCGTCGCTGGTTGGTGTCATCAGGAGTAATCTCGATACGATGCCAGATGAGTTCAGGAGCTTCATCAATCTCATAATCATCAGTACTCAACACGTACGTACCTTCCTGAGCATACAAGGAGAAACTACCATTCTCATCGCTCATTCCCATGACAACAGATAAATTCGCATCAACGGGTTCAAGGCGGAAGGACTTGTTACGAAGTGCATTCCCACCATCGATAACAGACAGTGATTCTAGGACTCCGTTCACCATCCACTCAGGAGCAAGTGAGACATTGAGATCCACGGGGTCGGACGCCAGACCAATAGCCACACCCGTATCAGTAGTCAATCTTGTCTGATAATCGAGGGCGTTATCAGCATCGGGATCCTGGGTTTGGATGCTGACCTGATATTCACCAGGTGATAGCTCAAACGTCAGGTTACCATCATCACCAATCTCCTCAGGAGTGATTTCGAGGAAGACCCCTTGGCCCTCACCTGTCGGGATGAGAGAGAGATTGACAGGGACTGCGGTTCCATTGCTGAAGGAGCCGTCGAGTCCACTATCAAGGAAGGTCAGCAGGTGCACGGTGACGTTATCGGGATAAGCTTCGAGATTCTGCGTGACATCCCTTGTCGCAGCAGTATTCTCAGAGACATTGAATTCAATCTCAGCACTCTCGATCTTGAGAGCCTCATGCTCCACGAAAATGGTGAGGTTCCCATACCCCGCATCTTGAGCGAGGCCGAACTCGCTGATACCCACAGGTATGTCGAGTTCAAACATACCAGATGTTGGATTGGAGCGGACATTCCAAGTTGTGGCACCGGACTCATTCACCATGACAGCAGTAATGGGAATTCCGAATTGTGCTGATTCAAGATCAAGACCCGGATAATTCTGAGTCACAGGACGTCCTGAGTTATTCAATAGGATTTGACCTGAGATGTGCACAATTTCCTTCATCTCAAGAGTGACAGGCTGCAAGCCTTCATTCACAGTGATATTGGCAGCAGCGATGCGTCCATCCCTATTACCACTCGTGATCATGACCTGCTCGCCAGCGGGTAACGAGAAGGCCCAGGCACCCTCATCCTTGCTGATTGTCTCTAGAGTGAAGTTACCCCATCTCGCCTTCAGCGGAACCGCATCCATGTTGCGTTGGTGGTTACTTGTATATCCGTAATCGAAGAGGACGGTCTGACCACTGACGTTCACCCCATTCTCAAAGGAGAGATCAATCACCTTTTCCTCTGGTCGGAATTCATGCGTCAATATCTGAGAAGAGCCATCCTCAATCTCCATGACTTCAGTGATGACGTAGGTCATCCCAGTCAGGTTATCCAATTCGATATGTGTCTGACCATTCTCATCAGTGGTGATGATGTGCCGGGTCATCTCATTGTCAATCTCAGGTAAATTAACGAGGAAATCATGACCCTCACCTAGGAGAGTGCCATTCGCCCAGCGAATCGAGAGATGATAATCGACCCTATCAACCACGATGAGATCTGCCGCCAAGGCACCGCCAGAGGGTTCGATAGTCAAGGAGACATTGCCATCCTCGAATTCATCACCATCGGCATTGATTGTCGTGAAATAATCTCCAGGGGGAAGCGGTCCAAACATAGTGTGACCCGTCTCATCGGTCATCTTGACTGCGATGACTGCCCCCGCTGAGGCGCTATACAAGGAGACGTTCATCTGAACTGGTTCCATATTCTCAAGGTTCTTAGTCGAGGCATTAATCGCCCCAGCCTGTGCTTGAAGAGTGGTCCCAAGAACTGGCGTTCGGGCGATATCAATGGTGTCCGTGAGATTCTGATTTGTCCCATCGGGGAATTCGAGAGTCACATTGTAAACACCCGGCATAACACCACTGAGGTAAAATGAACCTGCGGCGATCATTTCGCCACTGAAGGTACCATTACCGTTGAATTGGCCCGTCCCATTCAGTGTACCAATCCCCTCAAAGATCCCGCGACCTTGATAGGAATTGTTTGTGACATGTTTCGTGAAGGTGGATGCCATATCTGCAGTGTAGCGGCCAGAGCCATTAATCGCGCCATCGATAAGCCTGTACGATGATTCTGCATACTTGCAGACCGTGGCGTTATCAGGCATTGTTTCATTCACTCCACATTCTTGATCAACGGCTTCGTTAACAGAACCATTGAACCAACCTGTACCTTGGAACGTTCCGCGATCAGCATAGGTCGCAGCAGTATCTAGATCGATGGTGATATTACCCGAGAATCTGGTTGCAACGATTGTATCAGTCGAGTCCAACCGACCGGGTTCAACGAAGTCGACTTGGCCTGTTCCAGTAATCAGCCGCTCACCGACATATGTGCCATTCGAAGTTACCGTCTGATACGTGTTATTGTTACCCTGATGGGTGAACACGACTGTGACATCCTGGACCGGATCACCCTCGAACAAGTCAACGCCTGTCCAAGTGACCGTGCCATCTGCTCCAGAAGGAGATACGCGTAATGTGATGTTCTCAGGAGAACCTTCTGGTCGAAGGGCTTGGTCACCTGTGACAATGAGAACAGTCTCATTGAGCCATTCCATTCCAGCCACGCCCCCAAGAACCCCAGTGATAGGGTTCACAGTTCGTGAAGCAGACGGACCTTCAGGCGTATCCGATATCAGGTCGACACGTGGGTCTGGGTCAAGACCACCTTGTATCTGGGCACGGGCTCCTGCGAGGTCTGCTTCACCCACAAAGGTGGTCAGACGGATGCGTCCAGCAGGTAGAGAGAGTTGGAAACGACCCTCTTCATCGACATCGACTGCATCGATAGGAATCCAGTAGACACTCGGGTCGTTATCGCCATCCTCACCACTGTATGCATCGCGCTCGACTAGGATGCGGACACCAGACATAGGTACATCCTCATTCTCACCATCGAGCACGACTTGGCCTTCCACCTGATGTCCTGTGTAATATCGTAGTATCTTGACGCCACTGTTCCCTTTGTACCAAACGTTCGAGCCACCGGATTCGTACCAGTTAGCTATCACGAAGTGAGGCATCATCGCGCCAGGGAGTGGAGGAGCTGTGCTCAGCGATGAACCAGGAGTCCCACCGGAGAAGGAACGCAGGTAAGGAGATGGTTGAGATATCTCGGACAAACCGAGCGTGCTTGCCCCATAACCCAAGTATGTGCGCGCAACCATTGTCTCAAAGAACGCGTCTGTCTGGTCCACTCTGATATCCTTGAGTTGAGTCGAGGATTCAGGAGGAGCCTGAGATATCGATTCGGTTCGTATCTGCTCTTCGTATTCTGCGGCAGTTCGCTCGACAATAGGTCCATCAATTCCTGTCTGTGTCTCATAGGTCGATTTCAGATAATGAGACAGATCGAGACCCGCGAGCGTTGTCGGTGCATGGAAGATACCATTTGGATTACCACCATGATACCCTGCATCCTGGGTATATCTTCCACCAAGTGGATAGAGACGATTGTCAACTGCAAAATATCCGATATCCAGATTGCGTTCATAGGTCGAACCGATCGAACCAAAGGTATCTCGAGTGGTGTACGTGAACTCAGTGGTCAAATCATGATACAAGTCAGCGAGCCCATCTTTGTCAAGGATTCTAGCGAGATGGTCACGGGCTAGTGCCAGATTCGCATTGGTGCGATGGAGGTGGATTCCAACGGTGTCATACTCATCAACAAGATCACTCGTGTACCAGTACTTCCCGATGATGTGATGAACGAGAGTTGTCTCATCGACCTCACTGGCACGCTCAGTGAAGACACGATCTGCATCTGATTCACTCATGTACAGTTGTTGACCATTCCACTCAATGCAGCCGGTCAAACCAGTACATGGAATCAATTCCTGGTTGACGAAGACTGCATAGACATTCTGTTCAAGGATAGGAGCACCACTGGAAGGATCAAGGGGGTGGCCCGAAGCAAGTGCAACAGATGATGTACGAGTCTGACTTGACTTCGTCACTGTGAGAACACGATCCTGTACCATCTCCTTGCCTGTATCAGTGGTGGACAGAATCCTGACTTTCAGTTCCTCATAGGCGTCCTCACCTAGATGATCGATGAGAAGTGCATCGTATACTGAATCATCAACTGTTCGATCGAGGCGAGCATCGCTGGAGACCAGATGAGCGATGAATAGGGCAAGAAGATCTGCTTCGGAGCGCGTGAGCAGCATATTACCCGTCTCAGGAATTCCGGTCTGGAAGTTCCCTGATACGGATGGATGTTGACCATGCGCCAGTGCTTGGAAACCGTAATCCCACCAAGACACAAAGGCTGGACGGTCCCCGAATTTCATCTTACACCAAGAACGACTCTCATCCCAATCACCTTGCAGTGCTTGGCATTCGGTCATGGTAGAAGCTTCTGTGTAAACCTGATCCTGAAACGATAGCCACTGATAGGCGAGATTCCAATTCTGGCTGTTGAAACCAGGACCAAACGAGTTCAGGTAGATACATGGTGCAGTTCCACGAACATCGCAATTCCCCTCATAATCGTCATTCTGGAGGATTGAGAAGCCCAACAGATCTGCTCGCAGCATATCTGGAGGGATATCATAGAACGTCGCATCGATTCGCTGTGCTGAAGGCGAGCCACGCGGTATTCCTGCATCCAGCCCATAGGTTGCGTGCTGAGTAGCTATCACGAAGAATATCATCCATGCGGCAGTGACACCAGGGTGTTTGCGCAGCGCTTTTCGAGTCGATTTGATCCTAGCGCTCGGCGTCCCGCGCCCAAGACGACGTAACGTCTTGCGGAATTCGTCTATCCCGAGTTTCTGGTAGAGCAAGAGGATAGACCAAGCACCAACAATCGCCACAGCGGGTGTTGCGTTGAACACGAAACGACCAGCAGTCCAGGCCATGTACAGCGTGATGAGGACATAACCACCAACCACAACAAGCTCTGGCTGCCTCTTACGGAAACCACGTGAAATGGCAGTAAATCCACCAAAGAGAGCAAAAATGCCGACGAAAGGACCGAAACTACCGAACAGGACACCACGAGAAGGAGCCTGTGCCTCAGCAATCGTCCCAAAGATCTTGTTCTTGGCGAAATAGCCACCACCAGTGAATAACACATCCCAATAATTGCTGATATTGAAGGCCTGAAGCAGATACAAGATCACAAGTCCACCCGTTCCCACAGCACCTCCCATGATGACCACGAGGAGCCATGGTCTATCGCGGAAACCAATGGCGATGAATGCCACGATCAACGTGAAGAATATCATGAATAGCAATGGAAGAAAACCGGTGGCATCGGAGAGTAGAGGTATAGCCGGGTGCCCATAGAACGGCAGGGCGACCAATGCGGTCACCATCTGCATTTCGAGCATGACGACTGTCAGTGCACTCGAATCTATGCCACGGAAATGATTCACGATTGTCAAGAAGGAATACACGAGGAACAGAATTCCTATCACATAGACAAATCCCTTCCAACCCAAGGCAGTTGTGGCAAAGGATAGCCCAGCTAGAACCGCCCAAAGAACTGCTTTCGGGCGCTCACGGTGCACTGCCCTGAAAGCACCGAGGAGGTCCATAGGGCGCCAAGATAGATGCTTGACCAGACGCTCTGAACCGGCTTCCTTGACAGCACTCAGGAAACAGAAGATTCCCAAAGAAATGAACAGCACCACGAAAGCATCGTGGTCAGCAAGCGCGAAGGTGCTGTGACTGACATGCCCAGGCATCAGTGCAATCAGCCACGCAGAAAGGACTGCCGAATTTCGGTCAAAGACTGTCTTGGTGGCACCATAAATGGGGAAGACTGTGAGTGCTCCATACAGAGCTGGCATGATCCCCAAGGCCCACCATATGGCTTGTGATTCAAGAGCGAGACCTGTCAATGCAGAGATGAGCATGCCACACAAAGCAATCGACCATGTGAACAGAGGCGGACGAGGGTTGATCCCACCATGTGGATAAGATCGGTCGGGGTCCCAGATGAAATGAGCATGCTGAGCAAGGATATGGTCGATGGTCCGCTTCATGTACCATGGGTCAGAACCGCCAGTCATGTCCCACATACCAGTTCCCGAAGCGTTCATTGCGGGAATGACATTCCACTGGATTCGGATTGCCAGACCCACAAGGAAGGCACTGCCAACCATGAGTTTCGTCGAGTGCTTACGCCACCAGAGACCTGCTCCTCCGGGTCCATCTCTTGGGGCCCATTGCCCATAGGTTTCATTGCTGGAGTACAGATAGACTGCAAGGAACACTGCGAAGGTGATGAAAAACCACAGAATCTGACCGTTCAGCCCTTCGAGAATCGATACTGTCCACAAACCCTGTTCTTGCCAAGATGAAATACTGTAGAGCACCCATGCAGAGGCGATAACAAGAGATCTAGTACGCTTTCTCTCGGCCCAGAGATAGGCAATGAGAAGGACGACGACAGTGTTGATAATCGCCCACCAAGGTCCGATATAGGCGACGTCACAAGCATAGTTGAAGCGTTCAACAAACCCAGTCTCGCCAGAGCAGAAATAACCCTGTGGCATAATATGCATGAGGCGCTCTACGGGAGAGGCCAATGCGAAGGTCAGCAAAGAGAGCAGCCAACCTGAGACCGCTGCAGCAAGAGCAATCACAAGAGGTTCTGCACCCTTTGGCAGCAGTCCATATCGCCGTTCATCGCTAAGGTCAGCAAAGAGACCTCTACCCTTTGTCTGGAACCTATGGTGCGACATTAGAACTGCAAAGAAGATACCCAATGTGACGAATAGGAGTAGAACAGCGAAGAAAATGTATGATGTGATCATCCGGACGCCATCAAGAATGGTGCCCCGAGTGATAGAAAGATCTGCATGTGCCTGACCTTCACCACCATCTGTCAGTGTGACCGGGTCCACATCGATACCAGTGGTATCTTCACTATCGATGACGCCATCTCCATCACTGTCCGCTATGGACGGATCGAGAGGAAGTATGTCCTTTGAGAGCAGAGCCGAACCCTCGCTTGCTGCAGAGCGCAGAGCAGATTCATTCATTGATCCTTCAACGTCAATCAATGCAACCGTGATAGACGAAACTGAGTCGTTGTTCTTCAGAGCCAACTGAATGCTGGTGCTCTGGTTGAGATCGAAAAGATACACCTTGTCAAAACCGGAGACATCGTTCAACTCTAACGCGGCTTCAAGAGTGTCCTTCCCAGCGATTACCGGACCTGATTCATCGGAGATGACTGCATCCTTCTCGACGAGCAGAGCCACAGTAGAGATACTGTTGATGGTCAGATTGGTCCAACCCGTTGACTCATCACTACTATCTAACTCGATGTCGTGACGCACCTCACCTGGCGCGATCACATCACCTGCCCGCTTCTTGAGCTGCTCGTTAAGGGTGAATGAGTCCTGTTCAATAATGGACTCAGACCGCATTCTCTCATACCAATCTGGCAAGCCATCCGCATCTGAATCACGATTCCGATCTGGTAGATATGCTAGGTAATCTGGTTCGATTGAATCAGCAGAGATATCACCATTCACAATCGGCAGACAATCTGTCTCTAGGTATATCTCGAACGAATCTACAAGCCCCGGATATGCCTCAGCAGTCCCATTCGAGAGAATCTTCTGATTACAATCCATGATTCCATCGCTGTGCGTGTCCTCGGCATCTGGCACATGCGGGTAAGCATGTGCAGAAAGTCCAGAACCTGCAATCAAACCGAAACAAGTGAAGACAAGAACAACCCATTCACCTGTGCGACCTGAAACAAGAAGGCCTCGGCCGACCATGAGCAGAAACATGCCCATCAAACCAGACCACAAGGGCAAGCCAATGACTGAAACAGCTAGGCTCAGGGACATCAGGGCGATGACCAGTATCGCGATGTTCGCGAAATAACCCTTTGATGGTTCGATGGAGAACTGCTGGATCATCACCGCCAAGGCACCAAGAGTGCCTGCGACGAAGATGACCCCTAGGTGGTTCAGGAGGCCATCGAACCCCGGCTCAAATCCAGAACCGAACATCACCACGAGCCATGCAATCAGCATGGCTGCAACGGGGACTATCAGTAATGGAAGCGCCAAGGGCCGTTCCATCGTTCGTTCATCATTCAGGTTCACGTTCTTCCCTCGACACGACGTGTATCGCATCGCTGCGACCCTACTTAGTGTTATAACCGTTCGCAGTAAAAGGCACTAGAATTGTAGGGACGTACAACGAACAGATAAGGGCTCAAACCATGATCTGCCAACCGATGTCGGAACGGCTCCACGAGCCATTAAATTTCACGCGTGAGATGTTCGCATAAGCAAGGGACCTTGCACGTGGCAGATCATTGGCTATTGCAGTAACGCCACATACCCGCCCACCTGAAGTCAGCATGCCCGCTGAATCAATGCGGACCCCTGCCAGATGTACGACCACATCTTCAATCATCTCAGATTGATCGACAAGGAAACCATGTCCTACTGACGAAGGACCAGGATATCCTTCGCTCGCCAACACAACTGTGACTGCCGCCTTAGTGATCCGAGGGACCTCAAGTTGTTTGAGCGTTCCACAAGCGGTACCAACCAGAAGGTCGAGGAGATGTTCACCCAATAACGGCACAACGGCCTGAGTTTCAGGATCACCGAATCGTGCATTGAATTCGACAACAGAGGGTAGACCATCATCATCGATCATGAGGCCAATATAGAGACAGCCACGATAACCTCCTCTTGCCACTGTCCAAGCATGCATCGGTTTGACGATCAGATCCTCGACACGTTCGAGCACATCGGGAGTCACCAGAGGTGCAGGGGCATAGGCGCCCATCCCTCCGGTATTCGGACCACTGTCACCGTCATATGCTCGTTTGTGATCCTGACTTGCAGGGAGGAGGCGATACGCATGCTCATCCATAAGACAGAAGATGCTCGCCTCCCTTCCTGACAGAAAAGACTCAAGCAGTACATTGCCATCCAATTCAAGTGCTTCAAGAACCGCTGCTTCTGCCTCATCAGCATCTATAGTGACCGTCACGCCTTTGCCAGCAGCTAAGCCACAACGCTTGATCACCCAGGGAGGGCCGAAGTCATCGAGGGCGCCCAATTCATCCTTCGAAGTCAGCATAAGGCTTCTCGCAGTAGGGATACCAAGATCTGCCATGACCTCATTGGCAAAGGATTTGTCAGCCTCAAGGCGAGCCATTTCAGCACCTGGACCAAAGACGTGGCACCCCGATTCCCGGAGCTCATCAGCGATTCCAGCCGCAAGAGGTGCTTCGGGACCGATTACCACAAGATCGATACCAAGCTCATCAACAAGATTCAGCACATGCTCCGCATCATCAGCCCGCCCCTCATGGTTCGTTCCGACCTGAGCGGTGCCAGCATTACCAGGTAACGCATGAATGGTCGGGGCAGAGGGTGAGGACAGGATGCCAAGTGCGAGAGCATGCTCTCGGCCACCACTGCCGAGGATGAGGACACGCTCAGGAGTCACACAGGCTCCTATTACCGATGGTCTATGGACTTACGCGCCTCAATCGAACACGTTCAGTAGGGCACATCCTTGAGATTAAGGCGATATGCACCTACATTCACGACTCGATGGAGGATCGGTGTGAAGACGAGCAGGACGATCATTGGAACAATGATGCCAGGAGCTGCGATAATCTGGCCTTGAAAGAACAACAGTCCAAACGCGAAGGTCCCTATCGCAAAGGGCAGAGTATCGAGGAACAACGATTTGGAAGATTCATCCCCTTCACGGATGTGCCCACGTCGTCGTTTGATGAACGAACCCACCGAATCACCCAGCATCGTGCCGATACCTAAAACGAAGCCCATGAGGAAGGCAGCACCCCATTCACCACCAATATAGAACCACTCTGAACCATTTGCCCAAGCCAGTGGATCGAGCAGAAACCTGTGTGCAGGTGGCTCGTGGGCATGCCATATTGAATGGGCAAGAATCAGTAACATGCCTGCAAAGATACCACCCCCGACAAAGCCGTTCCAAGTCTTCCCATCGCCGAGAATCCTTCGACCATCCTTGAGGACTACCCCTCTATCGATGCGGAACACCGGCATACCAGTGAATTTGGGAATGTATTTCCCAAAGATGACGGCCCCTGTGTTAGCGAGGTAGGCTGGACCATAGAGAATGAGAACGCCCAGAACATTCCAGCCCAGGCTGGACATTGGAAAGGTCTCGGCTACTGTCACTACCCTTTGGAAAGAGTCGTTCAACATGAAGACTGTCGTAGAGTGCGCGTTCGCACGGAAGAACCGCTTGATTGTCGAATCATTCAACTGCCAGATGAGTATGCCATCACTATGTCCTTCAGACAGAGATTCACAGCCGTACTCCTCCTCCTCCTCGTCGCACCATACGTAGCAGCAAGCCAGCCGAACAGTGGTTTCATCGAGGACACCATCACGTCCGATAGCGTATGGGACAATGATGCACAGTATGCTGGCGGCATCACTGTAACCTCCGGACACACCCTGACCATCGTCAACTCCACCATTGCTGTTGATTTCGGCGAGATGGGGGGTCCATTGACGATGATCATCGAGGAAGGTGCGACATTGATCGTTGAGAATTCCACCTTGGATGGTAGAACAGGTGGGGCAGCAATCTCCTTGTATCCGGGTCAGGCCGGGCGGCTCACCTTTGACCTCGGCTCTGCTGGACAGGCAGGAACGTTGACCCTCAAAGCGCCTCAGGGAGAGAATCTGACAGATCTGGAAGCCAGTTGGGCGGGGGTAGAGGAATCAGACAACCTATCGGGCGATTCCTACACCATCACCATCCCCAGCAATCTCAGTGGCCAGACCGATCTTGTCATCGGGCACACTAACACAAGCTTCGATGCGGTCTCCAGACAGATTGCTTCGACGAGGATCCAGCGAGGCGCAACCGATACCAACACCTCTGCCGATGCTCTGCGGTCAGGTGGTCAATTCCTCGTACCAACACCGACCGCATTCAGCATCATCGCCATCGGCGATGTGTCCATAGAGAATTCAACCCTCTTGGCAATGGATCTCAGACTCCATGGAGACACAACAATCTCTTCCACCGAACTGAGAGCATCGACTCCCATCCATGTCTATGATCGAGGATCATTCACAATGTCAGGGGGAGCCATGACTGGATGTAAAGAGTACAGCACCTCATATGCTGCCGAGGTTGTTCACCATGGCATGGAGTCTACCTCTAACGTCTCCACAGAACATGTATCGGTCGCTGCTGACGATTTATGCAAGCGCTCTCTGAGAGTGCTCGACACGCAGACTCTATCCACTTCACTACCCAGAGCACGGGTACTACTGAATGGAATCAGCCCTCTTGAAGAATCATACACTCTTTTGGCCAACTCCGAGGGCACCTTGAATGTGGACAGAGGTTCTGGATACAGGTCCATCATCGAATGGATCGGTCCTACAGGAATGAGCTGGCAGGAGGATGCAACTTTCAACGCATCATGGTCGACCGAATGGGGAGTGTATAGCTCCGTAGGAGACCTAGGCACGAACATGACTCTTGACATAGAGATTCCAGTCCCCATACCAAGTGTCACCTCGATTACTTCTGCAGCTGCATCCACGAACACGAACTCACCCCTCGCAATGACCATCACAGTGAGCAACGAAGGTCCCACTGCAGGAAGATTTGCCATCAAATGCACAGTTGATGGAGTGGATGCCCAAATCGACCCAAGACAACCACATGTCACGCTCCAAGCGAATGAGAGCAAAGATATCGAAGTCACATGGCGCAATCAGGTCGAAGGGGCATCCACTCTCGATTGCCGGATTGTCGAACCATCTGAGGGCATGCCATTGGGTCAATCAGTAACTGCTTCTGGAACAAGTTCTGTAGCCGTCACCTTTTCACTCAATCAGGAAGCACTGGATGACACGAACCCCACGGGAATCATCATCGCCCTTGCCATCGCACTAATTGCAGCAGCAGTCATAGGCGTACTCATCAGAAGAGGTGAGCCCAAAGTACAGATTACAATGGGTGACGAATCAGGAAGGAAGGATGATTCAGATGCTGAGAGTCCGCATGCAAAGGCTATTTCCACAACATCCAGTTCCGAGAATAAACCTGAGAAGGGAGATAAGTCCAGTAAGGAGGAGAATGATCTGGACAAGGAGTTTGAAGATGAACACAAGTTGTACACGCCAACTGGAGTCGAAGACCTGTCCAATTGATGAACTGATGTGTCCAACAACCGAATTCAGAACAGCAATGATCCTTGTCCGTCTGTCGAGGATGGCGAAGAGGAGTGAGGTCAACAACCTCGTGTCTTCGCAGCAGTCATTTCAGGATCCTCTTCTGCACCCCACTCAATCAGGTACTGAGATTCACCGGTGATGCTCTGCTCATATCCGGATACAGACGACTCCTTATGTGATTCAGGCCAGTCAAAATGGTTCAAGACCATGGTGATCGAATAACATCCATCACCTCGATAGAATACATCTCGCTCGATATACTCGAAACTCGCGTCGCCGAGCGTGTATGCAGCAGTACCACCCAAATCAAGCCAACCTACATCGAAAATATCACTAGTCTGGGTGAATTCAGGAGTCCAAGATGCATCCTCACCATTCACTGTGACCTCGTTGTGTTCCCACACAACGGTATCTGAGCAATCATCAGCGCCGTGACTAGTGCTGGTCGGTTCCACACACTTAATGGTGATCAAAGAGACCCTGTAATCACCACTGACTGGCACCATACTGACCAGGGATTCATCATGTGCTCCTTGACGGACCACACCAGGGATGGTCATGCCGATGTTGAGCCTTAGACGGGCACCTGCATAGCGTTCACCACCATCCTCCTGGTCGTGGTTAGGGTTAGTCTCTACGTGGGTGACATGCACAAGTTCAGCCCCTACATCAGTCGCCAAGCGGTTCATTATGGTTGTATCAACTGGCGTTGTGGTCGACAATTCACCAATGGTTGCTGTAATCTTGTATTCGGTCGTCAATGAAGGAGTAGGATGCGAGGGATTTCCTTTCATGATCAAAGCAAGAGGAACCTGAATCACATCAGAAGGTGAACGGCCATCTGAGACCTCCATAGCACTCTTAGTAGTCCACATAACCTCACCATCCGCTAGCACATTCACGGTGACCTCACCTGCAGAACCCGTGACGAAGACAGAGAATTCCAGAAAACTCGCACCCTCTTCACCCGCCGGGCCCTCAGCGATTGTGACTTCAGACACTGTGATCGATTCAGTATCGAATCGGAATCCTGTCAGCCATCCTCCTCCGCTGATCAATAGGCAAACCAAGAAGACTGTGACTCTCTCCTTGCGCGTGATGGTCATGATAGGAGCTAGACCCTTCAATATCAGGAGGCTAGCGCCAACGACCAATGCCAGAGATATCCAACCGATGAAGGGAATCGGCTGATAGCCCCCGAGCATGAAAGCATTGATGGCCACAGATGCGAGTAAGACCACGCCTCCTGCGATTGTGATCTGATTGATCTTGGAATCAGGGGTCTTACCACTCGCAAGAAGTGAAGAGGGCTTCTCCGTCTTGTCGGCCTTCTCAGCGAGGTTCTCGACAACACCAGGAGTATGCAGTTCATGATGCTCGGGAGATTCCGAACCCTTGGCCTTGTCGAGTAGTCCCATGGACTCATCAAGAGGCGCGCACGCTATCAAGTTAAGGGGCCCAAGGCCGCTCACCGTCGCTGTCCACAATGACATCAGAATCATTGGTGGCTCTCGGGCGTGCAAAGGCAACGGCGAGCATCATCATGCCCAATGTAGCAACTGCACCCGGAGCGGGGAGATAGATGCCTCGCACGTAGATTGTAATCGTTTGAGAGGTGGGCTTTGCATTACCACTGGTATCGCGGTCCTCATAATCCGAAGTCGAATCGAGTGTGAGTTGGAAATAGCGGTCAGTCCACCCTTGAGTCTTTGGAGTCCGGACCTGCACTCTGACCTTCTCATACTGCTGGGGATCGACCTCAATCGATACTGCTGGAAGAACGACCTGAAAGTCTGCTTCTTCCAAGGTCAACTGATTAGGGATGCCGATGTAGAATTTATCTCGAGCATTCCCATCATTGTGGATCTTGAACTCGAAATAGTAGTCATCACGAGGCCCGAGCTGAGTGAAGGGTTCAACTGCTTCAACTCGGAAGTACGCGAACTGCTCGATCTGGACGAGGAACGTGGATTCACGAGGAGAGGGCGTGGGATTCTGAACACCGTTGAACTGATCGACATAACCAGTCACGGTGACCGAGCGTGAACCGTGCTCCATGCGCGGCTGACCCATGACAGTCACATCGAAGGATTGGGAACCTTGAGTGTTCAGAGTCACGACACCAGGGGCAGCATATGCCAAATCTCGAGCATTCACTTGAAGCCGAACGGTCACTTGATGGCTCGAAGGATTGTTGGCAGTGCATGTCACAGTGACACTGTAGGTAGCACCTGGACTGACATCCATGCCCCCGTCAGGACTGTCGCAAGTGATGGTCACATCAGGGGCCACACCTTGTGCAGAAGCAGGAGTTGCCATTGCTGCAAGGCTCACAGTATACAGAACGAGTACAGCAGCCAGCCTGCGACATCTCATGCTATCACCCAACTCTGGGCGAGCAGACCAATTAACCCTTGTGCAAAATTGCTGCGAAATGGGCCAGGTCGGATTTGAACCGACGACCGCCGGGTTATGAGCCCGGTGCTCTAACCAACTGAGCTACTGGCCCGTATCCAATGGGAGAGAGGAATCAGACCTGAAGGTATGGGTCGATGGGACCCCTTGGGCAGTCTGTGCGATGATCCTCTCAACTTCACCACGAACCTGCTGTGGAACGAACATACGTAGCGTCATGCTGTTGTCCTCCATCGACCGAGCTATACTGGAATGTTCAGCGAGGTCTCTGCCATCTTCAACGAGGATTCCTTTCAAGCCAGCGGGGACATATCCCGCTTTGGCAACTCCCTCGATGATGAGATCCCACTCCACATCAAATCCATGCTCAGCGAGGACACCTTTCACCCAAGGTATGGCTCGCTTGACGACCTCATCTGAAAGTTCGGCGATCCTGACTTGATGATGAATCTCCTCACGCGCTAATATATTCGCAGATACTTGACGCAGCCGTCTGTCATCAGCGTCAAGCCAATCATTCAGGCCCTCGATGACCGATGAATCAACTAGTCTGAGGTAGCCCTGGACATTAAGATCTGTATCGAGCAACATTGAGGCTAGGGGTGAACTGAGTTCAAGTTCGCCGCTCTCAGCTAGGTAACGTGCTCGCTCCAGTGCCCTACAAATGTAAGCTTGAAAGAGCAGATTCTGCTTATGGAAGTAGACCTGGTGATACATGTGAAAACGACTTACAAGATACGATTCGAAAGCAGCAACCGATTTTTTCCGAATGGAGAGGCGACCTGAGTCTGTGATCACTAGGTTCCTCAGACAGCGATGGACGTCGAATCGGCCGATATCAGCCCCCGTGAACAACGAATCCCTGAGAGTATAATCGAACCTATCGACGTCCATCTGACTCGATACGACTTCAGCCATCCAAGGTTGATCGACTGTGCCATCCAAAATGCTCAGGAGCCGAACGAGGCCATCCTCGCCGATTCCATCGACTAGGGCCCTATGAATTTCAGTCGATGAATCAGTGAGGATCAGCCTGCCCCACACCTCATGATCGCGATGCGTGGCGAAGATCCTAGGATTCTCCATCATATGCGACATAGGAGGGTGGCCGATGTCATGCAGCAGTGCTGCGATACTGACAAGATGTGCATCATCAGGGCTCACTTTGTCTGGTTGTTGTTCCAATAGATGACCAAGAGCCACATTGGCCAGATGATGTGCTCCAAGAGAATGGGAAAAACGATGATGTGTTGCTGAGGGAAAGGCGTGTTCGGTCGCTCCAAGTTGACTGATGTGACGTAGGCGTTGCATCTCACGAGTGTCAATCAAGGCAACGATTCGATGATCGAGCGGGATGTCTGAGTGTACGGGGTCGCGGACCACTTTAGGTGCCTTGCCATGTGACATGCTCGTAATGAGGGAAAGGTCCCCCCGTATAGGGTCAGCGTCGTGGAAACGCCCATAACACAACCGAGTCTGATAGGGGTATGAACCGATTATGGCCAATGTTTTTCGCAGGAGTTCTCCTTGTGGCCGGACTGAACCTATATGCCGTGGTGCGTGAGGCTGAGCTTGTTCCCATCGATGAAGTGGGGCAGCATGTCCAATCCATCATTCGCGTGGAAGGTGAGCTTGTTTCATGGGTTGCAGATCCATACGATGATGGATCCGATCTCAAGAAACTCGTGCTCCGCACACCTGGGACAAGTGACGTAGTCACTGTGCAATGGCGTGAGACCAAGGATGAGATGCCCCCCATTGGGAGCA
>CAZMJD010000010.1:0-19149 GCA_964566385.1 uncultured Candidatus Poseidoniales archaeon
GAAAACATGATTGGAATTCTATTCGGTTTGTTTGAAGATGAAGCATGGGGCGAAGCTATTGAGACAGCTGGTCAGATCTTTGATCAATTCGATAACCTGACCGGATACAGAAGCTCTGCTTGGGCATATCGAATGGACGGTGATTTAGTCTGGGATGGGGAAGGGAATCTCAATGATATCCGTACAACTGCTCTCGACGGACACGTTGCTGATATTGGTGTGGAAATCAGTGTACAACTAGATGATTGGGAGCAGATGCCCAATGCCCCTACCATGAGCATGACCAACACCCATGGAGTCACTGTGCAAAGCGTCGCTGTTCCTGAATCTGAAGGGAGTTCCAGGTTCATCGGGCGATTGACAGCCACTACCATTGAAGATACAACTTGGTCCTTCTCAGATTTGACAACTCAGTTCAAATCCGACTCAAATGTCAATGGACTCGATGTGAGAATCAAGAATTTGAGGCCAGGATTTGCAGAAGTCATGGGTACCGAAGGCGCTGATGAAATGTTCGTCATCTCAGCCTTAGGAGTACTCGTCGATCAAGATGAGACGACTTCAGTTGATGCACCATACAACGTGCGTACTCTATCTTACGACGCTAGTGGTGCAGTACAAGGTGCTGAAGTTGACGTCGCAGTCATTCGATTGTCACCAGATGGTGCGGATCCTGATGATTTACTGAATCCAGAGGGAGATATCGATATCGCGCATTCAGGAGATCTCTTGACAGGAACCTATACTGGGGATGATCTGGAAGGTGATATCGAAGCTACAATAGGGTCAGGAATCTGGAGGCAGAAATACGATCAGATCCCAGTCCAAATTGCTACCCTCTCGGATGATATCTACATTTCTGGAACACAGGGTGTTTGGAGTCATGATTGGAGTGGTGCAGGAATCACGGGTCTTGTCAGCGTGACGACAATAGGAACAACGGACACTGGTATTGAATTCGAGTACATGCAGCAAGCGCCACTGCCTGGAACGAGCGGATGTACGAAGAGTGAATTGAGTTCAGGTGGCGACCGGGCGTACTTGAGTTGGGGATATGAGAACTTCCGAGAACATGGGGAATGGAATGATGATATCGGCGAGAATGAGCCGGGTAAGTCCTACGATAAACCAAATCTTGCAAACATGACAGTCGACTGGGGTGATGGAAGTATCGATTACTATTCATGGGACTCAGGCGAAGAGAACCCAGGAGGATGGGAAGAGCATTGGTACGAGAATTCAGAAGAGGGTGATGAATACAACATCACCGTTCAGTACACGGATGAGAATGTGAACGTCGTCGAGCATCATTACACCTATGGAATTCATCAAGGTGTCTGGAAAGAAGAATACTATGATGAGAATAATGAAGGGGAAGAAGATGAGGGGGACGATAACGGTGATGGCGAAAAGCATGGATATCACACCCATAGCTTGAGACACGGGGAATGTTATCTTGACAGGGATATGATCAGCACACCTTCAGCAGAAATCATCGATAGGGTCATCTCAGAAGGTCCGGTTGAGGTCATCACTGAGCAGATCAAGACATCAGACAACAATGGAGAAGTGTCCATCAGCGTCACACCAACATTACCTGGCATCTACTTGACAATCGTCCAATCACGCATCACGCGTGATGGTGCTACAATGACAGGGGTTGGAATGAATGCAGTTGCTGCAACAAAGGCTTCGGTTGCTCTGAGTGGAGATGATCTCACTGAGATGACGACAATGGGAGGGATTCCTGTTTACTCAGTCACACCTGATTCAAATGGATTGACCACACTGACCATCACCCCTACTGGAGTGACTGGGGACGTCAATGGATGGATTGGTATCGCGCCACTCGAAATGTCCGACCTCTTCACAGACATCGATGAAGACAAATGGGGTGAGGAACAAGAGGAGGAGCTGGAATTCCAAAGTGGGGATACAAGTCGTAGCACGGAGATGAGAATCACCGCGCCCATCTCTATGGTCGCTGTAGGAATCATTGGGGAGGATGAAATGCCTCTAGCTGTTCACGCTGGGCTCCTGCTCAATGATCCTGAGACATTGAGCCTGACCGGTTCACTTGGACCGGGACAAACAACAACAATTTCACTGGCTGAGAGTGAGGCAGAGAGAATCCTTGCAGTGGCTGCACCGCAATCGGGCTTCGACCCAGCATCCATCGATTTCTCAGCATTCACTGAATTACTATGGGACGAAGGAGCCAAGCCAGAGATCAACTGGGTTGCTGCCCAGAAGAATGTTGAAGACTATTGTTTGAATGTAGATGCGTGGTACGACGAATGGGATTCTGAATCAAACGTTCATATCGCTATCAGAGAGGAATATCACGACATGATCGTGATGCCTGATTTCGATTCAAGTCAGGTTTCGCTGAAAGATTCCACAGGGGCGACAATTACCCCTGTCAAGACCGAAGATGGATATGATTGGGATGACGAAAAATGGAAAGGATACTACAACATTCAAGCAACCGAAGGCGGCCAGGAGTTTACCTTAACCACGCAAAGTGGTGATGTGACTGTGCATGTCGAGAAGCATGAAAGCGATGAGGAGGGCGAGTATCATTACGAAGCATACGCCACCCAGTACTCAACCTGTGAACGTGTCGTCGATGATGCTGAACTCATTGACCGGCTCTTCGAGGATCTTGGATCTGTGGCATGGGGTCAAGGCACAAGTGCGGACCTGCGCCTACCAGTATTGGCATCACCCAAAGACCAGTACACTGTGATTGCCATTGCTCAGAAAGGGACGGGAGATGCAGCAAGTGTTGTGGCGGCGACAGGATCCCAAGTCTCGATACCGAACCCACTTCCACCTGTCATCGAAGATCTGACCGTTGGTTTCAGTCCACCTAACCCAAAACCTGGTGATACGGTACAAATCACTGTGACCGACCCAAGCAACCAGCCGGTCGATGGCATGTCAGTGATTGTAGCGTATGCTGATGGCAGTGCCACGCTGTTCAGCATCCTTACGGACAGCAATGGTCAGGCAGAGTTTGCAATCCCAGTTGGGGAATTGAAGGTCAAGGTTTCAGGAGGTATGTTCACCGAATATGAGATGGCACTCACAGTCACTGATTCAGGTGCAGTCATCCCCGGAGCGACCGACACAATTTCAGACAGCGATCAAGGGAACGCTAGTAGTTCGTCATCAGCAGCAGCAGGGTCTGAAGATTCAGAAGGCGGGTTTGTTCCCGCACCTGGCATCCTTCTGACGACATTGACGCTGATGGGTGCAATCTTCCTACAAAGAAGCAAGGATGATTGAGGCCCGGCCACCCTAGGTCACCGTGACGCCACAACAGGGTCGGCTCGGTGCAGTGGTTCTGCTGATCGCGTGCAGCGCTCTGCTGGTCGTCTTCCCAGTCAAACCGACCCTCAGTACTGAGATGTTGTTTGAAGACGAAGTGGATGCTCGTATTCGAACTCAGAGTGTTGGTGATGATAATGAGCAATTGATTCTGAGGATTCAGCACGACGATGGAAGGGATTTGACGAACAATCTTACTCGAGTCCAGATGCTAATCACGCTCGAGCAAGAAGCACTGAGTGGGTTGAACGCAAGTATTGCATGGGATGGTGAGCATACCTCATTCCAAAGAATTGTTACTCCATTCTCAATCTGGTCTGATGCATTCGCATCGAGGAATCGTTCGTTGACCAATGCCACGAAATGGGCTGATGTGCTGCAGCCAGTCATCGAGGGCGGCTGGTGTGGTAATGGCTCTACACCAGAAGAACAAGCGGCATTTGAAGCGAGTATGTTGATGATTCCAGGTGATGCAAATCTAGGGGTGGCTTGCCCCGCATTCCCAGGTGCCTCGGCCTCTCAAGCTCCAGCTGCAGATGAGCTGATCTGGATGATCTGGCTGGAGAGTGATGAAGAAATCGTAGATTGGGGAGACTTGGATCTCTGGGCACAGAAAATCAGTGCTTCGACGGAATTCGAAGCATCTGCTGTCGGCGTGAACATGTTATTCGCCAAATCAAAGGAGAAAGCAGAGCACGACCTCAGATTCGTTCTCATCCCATCATTCTTCATTCTCATCGCTATTTTAGCAATCGGACTCAAAGATCCTGTTGTTGCAGGTGCAACTGTCAGCGGCGTGATGCTGGTCGTCGGTGCGGAAATAGGCACCCTTTCTGCTATCGGCTACGATTTCTCAATCATCGATATGGTTGCTCTGCCAATCATCGTTGGTGTTGCTGTAGACGGTGCCTTCTGGTATTCGCGTTCATCGAGAGAACGAGAGGAAGTCAGAGGGATGCTTTTGGTCGCAATGCTGACGACTGTGGCGGCAGTATCTCTGGCATTGTTCTCACCGATTCGCGCTCAAAGGTCCCTTGGATTCATCATGGTCATTGGCATCATTCTGAGTTGGGTCCTCAATCGATTTATTCTCGAGGAATTCTATCTCTCTCGAAGGGATAAAATTCAACATCAGAATTCAGAAACACTGCCACATCACCCCATGATGAATTGGGGGTGGCCTGTCGTACTCGTGCTACTGGCATCTGTGGCGTTCTTCTCACCACCGGGTGTAGAAGTTCTAGATGTCAGACAATTCCTTCCAGATGATGACCCCGCATTGGCAGAGATGGAGGAACTCCAATCGAAATATGTTCTTGCATCCAGCACTATCGCATGGATCGTTGTCGATGCAGTAGGGGATTCACCGACAGATTACAGTGAGATTTTGAATCTACAACGGCAACTTGGACAACACCCTAGTGTCATCAAATTAGATACCGGCATCTCTCTTAGTCCATTGGTCATCGGCATCTCTGAAAATGATGATTCAGAGATAGAGCGCACAATCGATTCTGTCGCAACCACGAGTGGTGGTTCAATCATGTTCGAAGATGCAAGATTACAGAGTGGGGGGGTTACCACAGGGGTAGCTATCGCGGTGTTGATTGATGGGCAGAATGCAGACAGTGCATTACAATTCAAGGACGACGTACGTGAATTGCTGAGCACGAATGGTCTTTCAGGAGACATAGGTGGTGACTTGATTACTGGGGCTGCGCTTGCAAGAGCCTTTGATGAAACTCGAGTGACACAGATCCTTGGCGCTGGATTCGTTATTGGTGCAATGGCAATGCTCGTTCTTCGCTCACCTCTCCCAGCAGCTCGTATCGCTATCGGAACTGTAGCTGTAGGTGCTGCAGTTGATGGAATGACGGGGTTCATGGGAGGGAGGGGATTCACCACAGGCCCAGCGGTTCTCTTAGGCATGGGTTTCGCAGCGGATTATCTCTCACATGCTAGTGCAGGGCATGCTCCAACACGCAAGGATATGTCTGCGCGGTGGTGGGCGGCAATCACTTCGATTTCGGTCTTTCTACTACTCGGATTGGCAACGTTCCCGCCAGCACAGAACTCAGGTAGAATACTCACAATCTGTATCCTATTCTCGGTTCTCGTGGCCACGGCTCTTTCAGTGAAACAATTGCATCCCGAACCTGATTCAAGCGATGAATGAGATATCGGTCGGATTGAAGTATGCGGTTCAGCACGATGAGGCAGGGCCCGTGGGTTAGCTTGGTCATACTAGGCGGCTGGGGGCCGTCTGACCCCGGTTCAAATCCGGGCGGGCCCACTCTAAGGTGCTCAATCCAATGTACCCGGCGATGAGATGGCGATATGAACCATGACGTTCTCGCGGTTCCATGACCCGCAATACACGAACGTCGACACTCATCGTCATCCTGATGCATCTAGCGTTCCTCTCGATTCTGATTCCCTCTGCATCGGGTGCGGGAACCGTTGTTACAACCAATACAACATGGGATACAAACCATGACATGCTTAACACTACACAAGTCAAAGCTGGTATTGAGTTGAAGATCAATGCTGGGACAACAGTCACAGTCACCGGATATTCAAATCTCGACGTTGTTGGTGATCTGATTGCAGAGGGAACGGTTGCAGAACCCATTCATTTTGTTTCAAGTGGGGCATCGAGTAACACCACCGGCAATTACAGTTGGTGGGAAGGGATCATGTTGTCCGGAACGGGTACAGCGATTCTGCGTAACGTGACCATCAATCAAGCCGAGATCGGCGTGAGCATCATGAGGGAAGGGGTTGTTCTGGACAATGTCACATTCAATCACAGTCGTATCGGTGTGGAACTATCAGTTGGGCAGACAACCATCACTCGAACCACTTGTACATCCATCACTCAATCCTGTGTCTCTATCCGAAGCGGTACTGAAGTCACAGTGGATGAACTCGATGCTAGTGATTCTGCCGCAGCCATCGTGGTCGATGGAGGACAGGTGCATGCATCTGACATCACTGTACAGGGAGGATTCACCGGAATCGTGCTCATCGATGGTGCCACAGGGGATGTTCAGAGAATGAACCTAGATGGAACTGGCCTTGTCGTATCTGCCGGAGGGACTCTCAGCGCATCACCAAGCACTCCTACATCTCCATTCACTATCTCAGATGTCATGGCGACTAACTTAGGAAGTGGATTGAATGGCCATGGTTTCACCGGTTTGGAACTCAATGATTGGGATCTTGGGACCACAAGCGCCGGAGGGTTGGTCGCAACAGATGTCGGTATATTCACAGTGAATGACTTGAGAATGACTGGTTCTGGTGGTTCTGCAATCGATATCAATGGGGCGGGACCATGGACCCTTGGCAACATCAATGCCACCGCTTCGGGTGATGGAGTGCGACTCGATGGTGCTGGAACAGTCTCTCTCTCTGATTCAATCATCGAGGCTACAGGGGATGGATTGATTGCCCGACTTGCAACAGGAGGGGAATGGAATGTAGAGGACGTCACAATCATTGATTCAAGTGTCGGAGTCTCTGCAATGGCCTATTCTGGTGGGGGAAACCTCAGTCTCAACAATGTCAACGTCGATACTTCAGTAACTGGCCTACGAGCTGCTGGGGACGTCAATATGAGTCTTTCAAACGGTTTCGTGAATGCAACGCAAGAAGCAGGTCGACTTTCAAACCCATCCTCGGCGATCGATAACGCCACATTTACTTCAGGAGCACACGGAGTGACTGTCGTCTTAGGTGATGCTAATCTGATTGACGTCTCCATCACTGGGACCTCCCAGACCCTTCCTGGTTCCGCAGGTGTTGGAGTTGATGGAGGAGGTCATGTCGATATCCAAAGTAGCGACATCCAGCTATTCCGGTCGGGAGTTGAAGCGACGAGGTATTCCTCTATCGAAGGTGACGATCTGACAATCAACCAAGTCAGCCATACGTTCCATCTTGACGACAGTGACGTCGTCATTGGCTCACTTACTGGAACAAACAGCGTTGTTGGTTTCGATCTTGATGGTGAATCAAGTGCTCAGATAACGAATTGGACCGGGAGTGCATATTCTGCAGAACTTGCGCTCATTGAAGCAGGTTCTACCTTGACAGTACGGGATGGTCTTCCCTTGGCTGCATCTACATCCTCACCAGCGGTGGATGGAGAAGGGGTTGTCGAGTTCGGAGCACTTTCGGCACCACCCGGAGGTACATTCGGAGGAAGTATCGTCCCATCCCTATTGACTGAAACCATCATCCACATCACCGATCAAGAAGGGAATGATATCGCCTCAGTCCCAGTGACGGCGCATGGATTCACAGAAATCACGGACAACGAAGGAAATGCAACGTTACCAATCTCAAGTGGTGGCTCCTCTGTCATGGTTGTTGGACCCGAGACTTCTGCAACCGTCATCATCACATCAAGTGATGTCGAACCGACCATCACCCTGCTCTCACTTCCTGAATCGGGACAGACATGGATGATTGGGGGAGCAGGGCCATTGGAAGCACGGCTCTCACAATACGTACAGCATGATGCTTTGATCGAGATTATGCCTGATGCTACCTTAATCCTAGAAGGCGGGACAATCGACCTGACTGGGCCTACCGCTCGGATCGATGTGATGGATATGGGTCGTCTGATCGGAGATAATGGAGTTATCACCGGAGGTCAGCAGAACAGCATCCGGCTCATCGGCCATACAGCTAGCATCGAAGGGAAAGGGGATGGTTTGGACCTCTACGTCACACTTGATCTAACAAATGGAAACTCACCACCTACTGCTACTCTCCAAGATGTCTCCTTCTTCGATGGATTAAATGCGCGTGCTGGAAGTGACATCGTCATCATAGGGGGGGTATTCGCGCCGAGCGATGTGGCATTGAATGGTGCAGGGTTAGCGATTCAGCAAACGCTCACCATCACTGCAATGAATCGAGGGGCTCCAATCACAGATGCAACGGCTCAGATGGCTATCAGTGGAGGGACAACGACAGCAGAATCTGCAGATAGTGAGGGGATCATCTCCTTTGCCGAAGGACGATTACAAGTGGCGCAAGGGCAGAATCTTCATCTCGGCCCAACACCAACTGGATCTGCACAAGAGGGCGATGTGTGGTTCTCCATCGATACTCAAGACGCGTGGACTCACAACAATGGACAATGGGTCAAGCGGCCATCTTCAGCAACAATCACTGCCACTGCAAATGGATTGACTGTCCCCTTCACATGGGATCTGACACGTTCAATGACAAAAGAGGTCATTGCTTCCAGCGTTCCAACCTCCATCGCTGGAGTTGAAGTGCTTGAAGGTGGATTCTCTCCATACGTCATGAATCAGAACACTGTGATCACAGACACTGGTGAGCTGAAATTGAATCCGAACGTCCTGGTCTACGCACCAACTGGCGTTGGATTGACTGCAAATGGCGTCCTCAGTATGGATGAAGCACGTATCCAAGGCATGTATGGGGCATCTGACTGGGCAGGTATCACCTTTGGGAGCACTGGTTCTCTGAGTATGACTGGAGGTAGTCTATCCGGGGGGACCGCACTGCTCACACTATCTGCCGGAAGTACACTCACCGTGAGTGATGGATTACTCACCCAATCTAGTGGAAGCATCATTGATGCATCATCCTTCGAATCAGGCAACATCTCTCTGATCAGAACGACCCTTCAGGGTGGAGCCAGTGCATGTCTCGACTTATCATCAACGACGTCGGCTGCTGAAGTGCATATGGAAGATGTTAGTCTTGAGCAATGCGGAACGACCGCAATGAGTGTTGCAAGCGGCTCGGTCATGATGACAAGAGTCGCTTTAGAGAATGGCGCATCTGCTGGCCTTGCATTTACAGGCACGGTTGAGGCCACAGTGGATGATTTCGATGCCTCACAACATGATGGTATACACCCGGCTTTGCGAATCACAGGACTTGGATACTCTGCTGGGTACTTCAGTGCCAATGACGTTACCTTGAGTACAACTGGAGAGCGAGCTGCTGAGATTTCAAACTCAGAAGGCATCAATATAGGTGGCCTGAGTATCGATGTCTCTTCGGATGATGGAGTGGAGCGAGTAGGGCTCCTTGTTGAATCATCTGCCATGAACATCAATGGAATGACAGTGATGGGGACTGAGAACACCACGGGTGTCCACTTCGGTGAAAATGCGTTTATAGATCTGCGAACACGTATTCAGAATCTAAATGTGGATCATGGAAATGCAGTCACGGGAAATTTCACTGAATCCGATTCTTACAATGATGCCCCTGAAATCGTCGACAGCGATCTTACAGGAGTCGAAGTGGTTGTTGATGGTGCACCAATTCGGTTCATTGGGTCCACACTCAGTCATATCAATGCTGATTCGGAACATGAGATGAGTGTAGATCTGATTGACTCTACCTTGACTAGTTCATCTGTTGTCGATATCAATGGAGAAGCGGAAGTTCGCCTCATGCGCACTCTGACAATCATCGTCCGCGGTCCAAACGGAATCGTTGTTCCAACTACGGTCACCGGTCAAAGTAACGATCCTGTGTGGTCAACACAGACGTATACGGAAGATGGAAGGGCGGATCTTGAGATCGTTCTGTACACCATCACAGCTGATGGGTCTTTGAAAGATCTGCTCACTGATATGACGGTCTCTGCAATGAGTGATGGGTACAACACGGCAAGCCTAGGCATTGTTGTCCAACCCCCTACAATCACAGAGGTCTGGTCCTTCGACCTCTCATTGCGTGGGGATGCCCCACCACTCCTTCAAATCACACTGCCTGCAATCAATACTGGAGGAACACATACCTTGAACGAGGGGGAGGATCTCAATCTAGAGGCACAAGCTTTCGATGATGGTGAGGGTGATGTCCTCATAGAATGGAGTGTGATGAGCGGTGAAACTGAAGTCAGCGATGCGGTTGGAGCCAGTGTATCACTCACGGGCCTTTCAGCGGGATCGTATGAGGTAAGGGTCAAAGCAAGTGACGAAGGTGGATTGTTCTCTGAAGATTATTTCATCCTTGAAGTACAGGCAAGCGACAACGATGGTGATCAGGCGGGTTGCCCTGCAGATGGTTACAGCACAGTATTGAACGCTTACTGTGGACCTGATGCGTCAGATAAGGACGATGATAACGATGGAGTCATCGACGAAGATGATGATTTCCCATTTGACAAATGTGCTACAAGAGATACTGATGGTGATGGCGCTCCTGACGAGATCATTGCGGCTTGCCCAACTAATCTCGTAGTAGATACTGATGCAAACACTGCTACAGGTGGAGACACGAATGATACATCCACAACCAGTGATAATGAGCGGCAAGCAAGTTCCAGCGCTGCTGATGATGACGGGAGTAATGCATTCCTCCTGCTCACCCTAGCAGGTATAGCAATCGGTGTTGTCGTCATCATTATCCTGTTGCGTAGAGATGTTTGACCATATGCAAACTATCTGATGGAATAAATCTCAGCGATGTGATTCGATGGTCGATGCGCAGACCATCATCCAAATCATCATCCTCATCGTTGCATGGGGCATCTTGATCATCGATGCCATTCGCCTTCATTCACAACAGAAGATTGCTGAGACTGTTGGTCCACTGAATGATGGGGGATGGGCTTGGCGAACAACTTGGCAGCATGAATTCATTCGACGTGGGCCAGATCTGATTACCTGTGCTTTCATGGCGATCCTGCCATGGTTCTTCAGATCGTTTACTGACCCCGGGTGGATCACTCTCACCCTATGGTCAACTGCACTGATCAGCTTCGCTATCCTCATGCTCATTCCGCGAAGATATGCTGCAACGAAAACCACACTCTTCGCAGATGGGTGGGGTATTGATTGGGATAGATTGGGATCATTGAGGCGACGTCAGCCAGATCGTATCGTCTTGCAACGGAAAGGGTGGTGGTTGTTTGCTCCATTAGCTCTTGGAGGAAACGAAGAGGACCTCGATGAAGTCGAAAAGAGAATCATTGCGGCATTCAATGGCATGTGGCTCACAGAGGATGACGAATAACATCAATCGCTTTAGACTATGATGATTGAAGATGTGTACAGAGGAATGAGATGTCTGACCCAACACCCGTGGAAAGTGAGGTCGTCGAAGACTTGGCAAATGCCATCCGTGACCTCTCAGAAGCATATTTCAATCGAGCTGACCACGCGGTGAGCGATGCTGAATTCGACGCCATGGTCGATAGATTGCGGCGACTTGACCCAACTCATCCACAATTGCAGCAAGTTGGAAGTGACCCCGCACCTAGAACCATGAAAGTAGATCACCGGTTCCCTTTACAGAGTCTCGATAAAGCAACCACTGTGAAGGAAATTGATCATTTTCTCACAGCAACGACGCGAGGGACTGTTCGTTGTATATCGCAGCCAAAATTCGATGGTTCATCACTGTCTGTCGAATATCGATCTGGAGTGCTTAACCAGGCCGCTACACGTGGGTCAGGAACACGAGGGGAAGACGTCACGGCGAATGCACGCAGGTTAGGGGGACTTCCACATCGCCTCACTGAACCTGTAGATCTAGTTGTCAGGGGGGAAGTCATCATGCCACTCAGCATCTTTAGAGAGAAATATGCTGATCGTTCACCTAATCCACGTAACCTTGCTGCCGGAGCAATTCGGCAACAACATGGTGATGGGATTGCTCAGCCTGACGATCTCGTATTCCATACCTTTGATGCCAGTTTCTTCCCAGATGATGAGCGGTCTGCAAATTCAGCAGCACCTCCTAGTTTCAGTCATGATTCGGAGATTATTCCATGGTTAGGAACACTCGGTTTCTCACCAGCACCTTGGACGGTACATGAGATGACTGGAGAGAGAACGTTGCTGGAATCTATTGTCGATGCAACCATGGAATGGACTGAGAAACGTGGTGAGTATGCATTTGAAATCGACGGCCTTGTCATCAAGGTAGACGCCTTTGATGAACGTGAGGTGCTGGGTTCAACGGCGCATCACCCAAGATGGGCATTGGCATGGAAATTCCCTCCTGAGGAAGCCGAGACAGTTGTGATGGAAGTGATTTGGAGAACCGGGCGAACCGGAGCCATCACGCCTGTCGCTCTGGTAGCACCACAATTTGTCGGGGGTGTTACTGTTGAGCGGGTGACATTACACAATGCAGGAGAAATCGAGCGACTTGACCTCATGATAGGCGATCGTGTCAAACTTGTTCGGCGGGGTGACGTTATACCCAAAGTGACCGAGGTTTTGGGTGCTGCAATTGAAGGTGACCTCAGAGAAAGAATCCATGCTGATGGAACTAGATACAAGGCGGATTTGCCCTTGCGAAAGCAGCCAAAACGGCCAGATTATTGTCCCGAATGTGGACATGCAGTCATTACTGACGGGGCATTCATTCGATGCCCGTCTCTATCATGTGCGGCACGCATTGCACGCGCTGTGCAGTATTGGTGTAAGGCCCTCGACATCGAGGGGATTGGTGAGAAATTGATTCAACAACTCATCACTGCAAGATATCTCACAAGTCTAGATGATATATACCGATTAACTTCTGAGCAGTTGATGAAGTTAGAAAGGATGGGTGAAACGAGTACTAGGAATATACTCTCAGAAATTGACGCTTCACGTTCAATGACTTTAGCAACATTCCTACATGCATTAGGTCTACCGAAGATAGGGCCAGAACTTGCAGAAGCAATTGCTAGTGAAGTGGGTTCTCTACAGGCCATGCAGAATCTTGTTCGGCTTCGTGAGGTCAAACCAGGAGAGGATGAGGGAGGGCCACATGAGGACGATAATGGAAAGCCGTACAAACATCCCTTAGCAATTCGTACACTCTTATCCATTGAAGGGGTAGGAGAGACTGTTGCTATTCTACTTCTGAAGGGACTTGCGGAACGTTCGAAGCTCGTGAAGAATCTCGACGAACTTCTAGAAATCAAGGACCTGGAGCCCGTCAAGACTTCGGAGGGGATGCTATCAGGACAAACGGTCTGTATCACTGGAACATTGAGCAGACCGCGGAGCGAGATTGCTGAGATTGTGAAGCAATCAGGTGGAAAGGTAGTCGGGTCTGTCTCGAAGAAACTCGGTCTGCTCATTGTAGGGGAGAACCCCGGATCTAAACTGACAAAGGCAACTGATTTTGGAGTTCGTGTCGTCAATGAAGCGGAATTTCATGCTCTGCTTGAAAGTGATTCAAACGAACATACTAGTGTCTGAACTCGAAGATTGGGTCGCTAATCGTGATTCGACCATACCTGTGATGTCCGCTTCAAATTGCATTGCTTGTTCAAGAAGAGGTTCAGCATCCAATTTGATATTCGGTAAGAGGTAATCCAACTTCTCGATAACTCGGACAGCGGCACGTGCGTCGGGTACATCGCCAGCAGTACCAGCGATAATTGCCATGAGAGACAGGCCACGACGACGGGCTTCGCCAAGCATGATTCCAGTCATTCCACCTAACATCCCCTCTTGAAGCAAATCTACCTCCATCTCCTCATTGAGGAGAAGACGTGTCTGGTCGGTTGCTGCAACGCCGAGAAGATCTGGATATTCATCGCCTTGATCGTCCTTGCTGAAGGCATCGATGAGTACGGCGGCGCCTATGTTTGCTCTCTTGGACCATTTGAATAAGGATTCAGTAAGGGGAAGGCACATGCTTTCTTTGATAGGTAATTCAGAGATTACAACAACCAATCGATCACAGGAGTCTAACTTACACATCGGTTCACCTGAATACAGACGAACCGGAGGCATTGGTGCGCCATCTTTGACTAGGCAGTATGGGGGAAGTTCAGGATGGCGTACACCACCAACGAATTCCAACTCTAGTTGGTCGATGAGATGATGGGCAACGATTGTGGAAACCATACCTTGAGTAGGAAAACATGAGACAACGAGGGCGTCACTAAAATCGTGTGACTCCGAAACGCGTACGATTGGTTCTGCGAACATGGGCTGCCCAAACGTCAACGGGGAATAATTGTATGCGATGGCTGGAATAGATGGTCTAATGGTCGACGAAGGCCCCACACTTGGAGTGGACCATACCGCGTTGGTCGAAGACGTTGTTGAACCAACGGAAAAGAAGCAAACAAGGAAACCAATCGACCCCTTCTATCTTGGAAGAGTTCCAGTCTACAATGATGAAAGGAAGTTTTCGATCTCACCTTCATCTTGGAACAACTTTGTCGCGTGTCCACGTAGATTCTGGTTGTCAAGACGAAGATTGCCGCGTAAGGCTGGAATGGCCGCAAGCATAGGAACAATCGTGCATGGGGCCCTTGAAGACATTCTCCTTCTCGATCTTGAAGGTAAAGAAGACAATGAGAAGGGGTGGGTACCTGTGGTGATGGAGCGTCTCCTCAACAGTCAATGGGAGGACGAAAAGAAGAGGTTCTTTGCTCATCAACGACAACCAAAATGGAAGGAAGATAGTAGGGATAAGGCCATGCAACTCCTCAATGGTTCGATGGACATCGTTCTGAAACGTTCTGGTGTCGGTCTGATGCCACTTGAAGACGTGACTGTGGGGTTCTGGAAATGGGTTCAGAGTTTAATGGGGGCTGTCGAAGGAGAGTTGAAGACGTCTGATGGAAAGATCATGGGTCGACTAGACGTCATGATGTATGATATTGACACATCGGGTGAAGTCGTGGGCTGGATTGTTGCAGATCTCAAGACTGGGCGTCCACCAACTGACGGAGTGTATGATACTGTCAGTCGCCAACTTCGCTTGTATCGCGACCTCCTGAGTGAAAATAATCCTGGCCATCCCCCGATCATTTCTGAGGCGTGGTATTCAGATGGTTCGAAAGTGTTCACTGCAAGAGGAGACTCCGTCCTTGAGGAAGCCTTCGCGGCATGGGAGGCGATGTATCCTACGCCAGAACCACCTCCTGCAACACCATCTGACGATGCGTGTGGATTCTGTGAATGGAAGGCTTGGTGTCCGGCTTACCTTCCATTCCGTCAGAAAGAGCCGAATCTAGGTTCTTTCAGTGATCTGGCACTACATGTCGAACGCTACGAAGAAGAGACAGGGGCCGCAGTATTCAGCGTATGTGCTGCTACTGACGATGAAGGTGGAATCACTTCTACAGACCGATTTATTGGCGGCACCCTAGAAGATCAATCCAAAGAAGTCTTTGAAGAAATTCGGGCAGCTGGGTGGGATGAACCCATATTCTGTAGCTCGATTCTGACGCAAAATGGAACCCTACGTATTGGACATTGGTCGGACGTACTACCCTATGCACCAATTATCGGTGTCGTTGAAGGGAGAATGGAAGGCGCTCCTGAACTAAAAAAGAAGGGAGGAGAGGGGGAGGACACTCCAACCGCCGCACCCGTCAGTAACCCTGATGAAGAGCCCGACCCAGCCGGGGCATACTATGAGGGATTGATTCACGACGGATACTCAGAAGAAATCGCTCTGAAACACACAAAGACGTACTTCAAAGATTTTGAAACATAGTGATTTAGCCACCGAGTGCTATAGAATCCTTGACTGCCTGCTTGCCCGCTTCATCAAGACCTCCTGCAGGTGAACTAAGCCAATGAAGATAGGAGACGTCGCTAGCCAGAACTTCAGTCAGCGTCTTTCCAAGATGTTTACCGAACGCGATGACTACATTACCATCCGAATCAATCCTGAGTCGCCCTCGGGAATCAATCTGCTCGAGATCTTCGAGACGTAATCCTGCTTTCGATTCGTCATCGGAGTGGGGGCTTCCTCCCATCATTTCGAGATCCTCAAGGGGAACTCGGAATTTTGCTGGTTGATCACGCATCATCGACCAAAGAAGAACGAGGGTTGCAGCAGCATCTGCTGAGGCCCGATGTGCCTCAAGAAGGGGTATGTCATATCTTGCACAAAGGTCACCTAATCGGTGACGGCCTGGAATTCCAAGGTTACGAGCAAGAACCAATGTGTCGAGAATCGCCATTGGTTCGGGTGGCTCCGCGCCTGCTCGAAGAAATTCATTCTCAAGCATGGGCCAATCGAAGCGATGGATGTTATGTCCAACTAAGACGGACCCATCGACATATTTCCGTATCATTTCTATGTGGGCTTTCAAAGTTGGAAGGCCCCGCACATCACTGTCTTTGATACCATGGACTTCAATCGAATCAGGGGGTATTGGACGCCCTGGGTCGACGAGTTCCTCGACCATGATCTCGTCATTCTCCCCAGTAGCCCCAACGAATGCGAATTGAATGATACGATCTGATTTGATGTTGATACCTGTGGTCTCGAGGTCAAATCCAATCACTGTCAGACCCTCTAGTACCTCGCCAGCCATGACCTTCGAAACCATGTCCCCCTCATCTGTCCATCGGAACGGCTATGGGTTGGGTGTGGACTTCATGGAATGAGAAAGATGGGTTTTGTTAACTGGCTGCGCGACAAAATCAACCCGGTTATCGAAGAGCCTGAAGAGTCATTCGCCGAACAAGAAGCGAGAACTGAGGCTAAATTAGAGGACATTTACGCTGAGTCTGTCGCACAAGATGTTGACGACGCGTTTGAAGCATTATCCGACGATTTGGAAGAGGAATTAGAAGAAGAAGAAGTCGTGGATGATATCGTTGCTGCAATCGACGTAGGAGATGTTGATGCAACCACGCTTCTCGATGAGGAGGATATGGAAGATTTCTCTGAGGTTGATGTTGGAGACCTTGAAGCCGAAAGCGTGGATCTCTTCTCGTCAGACGAGCATCTCCTCCAAGCAATCATGGACGACGACGAAGAGGAAGGATTCTCAATCGAGATTATCAATACTGAAGTCCTAGATGATGATTTCGAGGTATTGGACGATGATTCCACCACTTCAACAGAAATCGAAGAGGCCATAGATTTCTCTAAGTTGAAGGTTGCCGAACTCAAGGAATTATGCCGTGAACGTGATCTTCCGGTTTCGGGTAAGAAGGCAGACCTGATTGCAAGGCTATCTTGAGAAAATGGATGTCAAGATAAATTCTTGATCCGCATCATGGCAGGCGAGTGATTAAACATGGTCCGCGTGAGGTATACCCATGCGGAGAGGGCGCTTTGGCCTCCTCATGATGCTGCTCATCCTGAGTGCTGCATGGGCAGGATGCATGGGTGATGCGGTTGCATCACGCCCAAAGGCAAGAGTCGAAGCGGCACCAACGACACTCAACGTAGGAGATGGAGTGAGTTTTGATGCTCGGTCATCATCAACTCCAGAGCCTGGCGCCCTCGTATCTTATCAATGGGATTTTGGAGATGGAGAGACTGCAGTTACTGGCACCGGTTTTGTGACCCATATCTACACCACCCCTGGACGCCATACTGTGCGACTGACTGTTGTGAATGATCAGAATGGAGAGGACAGTACATCTATCGAAATCTTCGTCAATGGGTTGCCAGAAGTATCACTAAATGGTCCAAATCATGCATTCGTAGGAGATTACGTTGTACTCAACGCTTCGAGCAGTACCGATCCAGAGGGAGGTCAACTCGCGTTTGAATGGGATTTCAACAGAGTTGTTGATGCTGATTTGAATGGTATTCCTGACGATGATGTCGATGCTGAAGGAGAAAGCGTCGTTCTCCCAACTGACACCGCACAGCGTTTCGAAGGTATGCTGCGCGTAACTGATGATCAGGGTGGGATGGTGATTCTTCCGTGGAATGTGACTGTTGACGAGCGGATGTACAAAGTGCGATGGGTGCAGCGCATTGAGACGATTTCACGTGATGGGGCACTCGATGAAGGCGAGATATGGAGTGAGAATCTTACCATGATTGGACGGATTGGAGGAGTCAACGCCACTCTGATTCTTGCACTCGATCCATTTTTCCAACTGCCTCAGGATAATTTCACACTCGCTTTCGAAGTTCCTTCTGAAGGATGGCAACAGAGTGAAGAAACACAACAAGAGAATGTTACAAAGAATGCTACTGCTGAGCTCCAGCGACATTCAATCAATGCACCACCACCCGAAGAGGAATTCATCAGTGGAATCAGTCGTGAGGAAGTTCTTGAGAGAGTATTGAGTGACCCGATGCTCAACGTTGCGTGGGGGATATGGACTTGGATGGTAAGTGCAGACAAGGCGGACCCAGACTGTGCGATTCCAAATCCATCGGTCCCATGTGATCCAGATCAAGGGAATGACTGGGAACTTGAGATTGAGATCGTACTTTGGGTTCCTGTCGTCACTGAATACCAAGGTTCACTCAGCTGAATCCTCATCAAATGATGGAGGGTGGTCAAACGCCAATGTTGTGACCACTGAAATGATCGAGAACACAAGTAGCCATTCGAACGCTGCTGTTGTGTTGATGGAGGGATGTAGTGATGTTCGACAGAAATGTTCGACCTCGCGGCCTAATGCCAAATATTCCTCAACGGAGAAAGAAGCAGACCCAAAATATATGGAAATGTGAGTAAGCATTCCAACAAGACCTATGAGAGCAAATAGAGCAAACACGATGCGAAGTTTGAGGAGTGATACGAGATTGTGATTACTCTTGGATGTATGCCACGTCCCAATGGACAAGGTCACCACCCATGCAGTTCCACCATAGAAGAACAGTGTCGCCAGCAGGCCGTGTAACACTAGGTGTTCGGTCCACGTCAGATGAACAATGCCAATGACTGCAGCACAGCAACCCAGCCCCAATCCAATTGTCATGAACTCAAGGACCCACCAGATACGATGAGAGGATCTATTATCCAAATGTGTCAACCGTCCACGGAAATGGGCGTACATACCTGCGCTGACAAAGATAGGACAAACAGTACCTAAAAGCGAGAATATTGTTGCTTCAGGCTGTGAGAGGTCAAAATCAGAG
>CAZMJD010000011.1:0-18795 GCA_964566385.1 uncultured Candidatus Poseidoniales archaeon
CTTACAAGAGGCTTTCAATTCGGATCCTAACTGTCCACAAGCGCACTTGATCGCAGGAGAGGTCGCGCAGATGACCGCAGACCGCCTGACAGGAGAGACGCATCTCGAAGCATGCTATCAAGCTGAATATCATCACCGCAAGGTGTGGGAAGGTGCAGGCACAGACGCGCAGCGCAATATGGCTGGGTATCGTCTGTGCATTGATTTGATCAAACTAGGCCGAGAAGAAGAAGCAAGACCTATTCGAGAGGAGGTTCTTACTCGTGTTTCTTCAGAGAAGGCGCGGCTGAACCTGCTCAGCCTACCGCTTTGAGGGCATCCAACTGAGCAACAAGGACACTACAATTGTCAGTTGATTCTGCTCTGAGGGCTGCTGCAACCCACACCTCTGCATCAAGGACATCTCCGCCGTTTACAAGAATCAAGCCATCCTTTCCATGCAGGGGGCCCCAGACACCATCACAGCATAGTAGCAGGGCATCGACCCCATCGGTATCGATGGCAACGACCTCACCCCCCTTCCACTCATCTTCAGGGCAACCCAGAGAACGTGTCAGGACATTGTGCCCTGGTGTCTTGCTGATTTCCCACAAGTCGATATAACCGGCCTCGACCATCTCACCAGTTGTTGAATGATCTGCCGACCTGAGCGTCGCCGACCCAGCTGAATCCAATGTGTAGGCCCGTGAATCACCAATCCAAGCCAGATCGCATGTTCTTCCCTCAAGACCATCGATGACAAGATAGACTACGAGCGTGGACCCACAACGAGCTCCATCCCCTATCTCTTCTGCCAAGGCTCTAACTGCACGATCTGCATTGAGGATTGAACCCAGCAACATCTCATGCCTAGCTTCCTGATCCTTCACGTGTTCTTCAGCCAGCACATCGCTGAGATGACGCATAGCGAACACGGCTCCCATCTCTGAGGCCTTTTCCCCTGCCTTGCCGCCACCCATGCCATCGAGCAGAAACAGAGCGTGTGCAATCGAGTCACCAATCTTCATCTCCCATGTGAGAATGAAATCCTCGTCCTTAGGGCGAGGGCCTTTTGCAGAAGCTGCTGAGACCGCATCAATCTGATTGATGATCCGCTCCTCATCCATTGAGAGTTCCTTCCTTACACTTGGAGAATGCTCAGGGCACATCAGATTGTCGCACATGATTGAGCGGAGAGGTGATGTACTACCAAATCAGCGAATAGGTATGGAATACACACGTTCGGGTAGCGACATCTTCGTTAGACTTGATCCTGGTGATGAGATACACACTTCGATTCAAGCGATGTGCAAAGAGGAAGGCGTGTCAGGAGCAGCGATCACAAGTGGAATTGGTCGAGTGAGAGAGACAGACATAGGATATCTTGGCGAAGATCAGATGTATCGAAGTATCGTCCTCAAAGAAGCGAGTGAACTTCTCAGCATGCAGGGTAATGTAGCGATCCTCGATGGAGAGCCATTCACACACATCCACATCGTCCTGTCCGATGACGATCATGCAGTCCATGGTGGACATCTGTTCTCATCGACGATTCACGTTGTGGGCGAATTCCATCTCCGAGTCCTTGAGAAGAATACCCACATTCCGATGACGCGTTGTTCGGTCCCGGGGAGCGAATTCAAGCCCCTATCCTTCGAGAACTGAAGACTACTCAAGTAGAAACGACCGCAGACTCGTTTTTTCAACCTAGATGAGCGAGGTCTTCAAAGCAGGGCACTATTTCACAGATTCATGGCGCAAGAGGCTGACGATGATTTCTGTGAACGCCTGCTTGCATGGCTAGTCGAATCTGATTTCGTCGAAGTGCCTTGGTCGACGGAGAATGCTGCAAAGGCCTTCGGTGTCGATAAGAAAGTGATCTACGAAGCACTTGCTAAGGTGGCCAAGAAATATCCTAACCGTATTCAGATCATGTGGAACGACGGCTCGCTGGCGATTGCCGCAGAATGATGACCTGCGTCAGGACTGCCAAAGGTTCCAAACGACAGACGGCATCGTATGACGTGTCGTTGGCCAATGAGACACCTGCTTGGATGCTCAAGGCCAAGGATCTCGTTTTCAGTTATCACGGTCCAAAGGATGAGCGAAAGGGCAGGGCGCTCAATGGTATCGATCTTGAGATTGGTTCTGGAGAGATTGTTGGGCTCGTCGGAGTGAATGGAGCCGGGAAGACAACGTTGTTGCACGCTCTGTCAGGAGTACTCAGCCATGATTCTGGAATCATTCAGATGGCACCGGATGTCAAGGGAGGGCTACACCATCGCATCAGTCTGATGCCAGAACGGGTGAAATGGGATGGGAATCGGTCCGTATCCACGATCTTGCGGCGCTTCGCTCGATTGCGTTCGGTGGAACTGAATCTTGAGGAGATGCTCGAGATAGTGGGGCTGTGGGGTCGTCGCAGTAATGCTACAGGGACTCTCTCTCAAGGCATGCAACAGCGTCTGAGTCTAGCAGTGGCTTTGCTCGGATGGCCAGATCTGGTTCTGCTGGATGAGCCAATGAATGGACTTGATCCAGTTGGCCAGCAAGCTCTGGTTGACCTGCTACATGATCTGAAGGAACGAGGAGGTTCCTTCCTCGTCTCATCGCATCGCCTCAGAGAACTGCAGACAATGGCAGATCGCTTCATCGTGCTCGATGCAGGTCGTGTCGTTGCCGAAGGTGACCTTGAGGCACTTATTCGTACGACCAGTACAAAGCGCACCCTCAGAATCAGCCTCCCCCCCACCAAGATTCTTCCTTCAGACCTTGAGAGAATCGTCACTGAATCAATGGGGACTGGAGCTGAAATCATCGAATCGGGCGAGGGGATAGTACGCATTGCAGTCGATGAGGGAAATGATGAGGAAAGACAGGCCGCGCTCGTCGCAGGGCTGGTAGAAGCGAGGACACCACCAAGCAGAGTCGTGTTGGAGGACATCGACCTCGCTGAGCTGCTCGATGCGGCCAGACGAAATCAGGAGGAGGAAGAATGAGGGCAGAGGACCTACGAACAGCGGGTCGAATGGGAATTGACCTCGCCACAGACCTATGGCGTTCGATCCGATTCTGGGGATTGATCCCTGTGCTCATCCTCTTCACACTGGGAGCGGCTTGGGGCCTTTCTGATGCCAACGTGGCCGGAATCGACACCTCAACGCCGATGAGTGTTCTCTATCTGACCTCAGCACTGATTCTGCTCGCTGGTACACTCGGGATCGTCGTCGCTGGTTTTGACTGTATCTCGGTGCCTCGAGCTAATGGCCAGTTGGTCATGGAACTGGCACAGCCGGTACCGCGCTGGGTGTTAGCATTAGGCCGTCTGATAGGGGTCTGGATGACTGTTGCACTACCTACGATGCTGCTCTGTATCGGAGCAATCTTCATCGTTAGATTGCGAGCAGATGGATGGGTCGAACTGGCTGATGGATTGACCTTCCTCGTTGCCACGATGCTCCTACTGATATGGTATTCAGCGATCCAGTTGGTCGCTTCGAGTCTCGCCAAAGATGGGGGTTCAGCTCTTGCCCTTGGGATTGGGACGTGGGTCCTTTTCACGACGTTGTGGATTCTAGTCTCACTCGTCGTTGCCGGCTTGTTCGGACTCGATCCGACCGATGCTGGGGATGAACGTTGGGTGGAAATCAGCGCTATAGTCGATCTGTTCTCACCCAATGGGACCTACCAACTCCTGCTGCAGAGTAGGCTCGGTGGAGAGAACAACATCCCTATTCCAACGCCATACGTCTGGCTCTCAGCAATTGCATGGACCATTGTTCCGGTATCGATTCTATTCCATCGCTTCCGAAATCTACGACCCTGAATGATGGAAGGTCTCATGAGGCAGGTGGATTTCCTGACTCCATGCGACGCTCTGCCCTTATCCTCATCGGCCTTCTCATCGTTGCCATACCTTTGCATGGAGCATCATCGAGTACCAGTGGACGTCAGCAGAGCCTTGTAGGAGATGCCTGCGATGGTAAATCCTTCGAGTGGCTCTTCGTCTATACTCACGCCATCTTCACCATCGACCTAGGAACTGAAGAGGATCAGAGTGGTGAGTGGATCTGGAGCGAAGAGGCAAGCGCTTTTGCTGAAGCTTGGGTCAACGGTAGTCACGCTCCAGCATTGCGAAAAGATGTCGATGAACTCGTAGGTGGTTTCACAGAAGTCACAGGTGATCAAGATGCAAACGATTCGTACCTCGGATCTGATGAGATCGAATTCATCACAGGTGCTGGTCCTGAGTGCCTGTCTCGTGTCGAAACACGTGTGGCAGTCACACCATCATGGTCAGATGGAGAGGAATGGAACAACATCACATGGGTACAACCAACGACTCAGGAACCGGACACCATCGTGGTCATTGAGGAGAACGGAGTTCCAGCAGGTCCGGATGGAGTTTACGGCACCGAGGACGATCCTGATGAACTCCAACCGTGTACGCAACAGAGTAAGAACAACTGTTGGGAATATCCGACTGACGCTAGATACGATGAAGAGGACATCTACCTCAACATGACCGGTAAAATGGAGTGGCGAGGATTGAATGATGCATCGTCATTCACTATGCTTCTCAATGGCACACCGAACGCCACCTATGTGATCAATATACCACAGATTCCAAATCTTGGTGATGACGAATCACTTGAACTCGTGTACTGGAAGGTTCATGACTCAATCGCCGGATTCGCAGAAGCTACAGAACCCACCACGACAGTCATGGAGGACGGACGGACCAAGGTCACCGTCGAGATGGTACCCGGAGTCTGGGAGCTTCGCTTCGATACCGGTAGTGAGGTCACGTGGTCCGATAGCGCTCCACTCAATACGACCATATTCCATACCTATCCCGGCAACGACATCACATTGGCTGACGCAGTGGAGACATCGAGTTGGTTCGCCGGTTCAATCAACATGCTCAACGCACAATGCACTGCCCCCGCTGGCTGGTCGGCCACCCTTGATTTGGATGACGGATTCAAAGTTACAGTCCCAACCTCTGCTAGCGAGCCCGCAGAGATCACTTGCTCTGCGTCGGACACAAGTGGTGAGAGAACATGGCTCGTTGGACCTCTGTTCACCGCTTCAATTGATGGAGATTCGATTGCGGTTGTGAGCAACGCTCCAGATGGAAGGACATGGGATCTCCAATACGCTCTTGGTAGTTCGACCGAGAGAAAGACAAGTTGGAAATTCGCATCAGCAGGTCCAATCGACACCACAGGTACCAGCCGAGGCACCCATTCAATCTGGTTTGATGTGCTGGGCCCTAGTGACGCACTCATCTGGCCTTCGTCGTTCGTCAGTGATCTGACCTATACTGTTGCCAACAAGGCACCAACAGTCGAACAAGTCACGGCTGCATGGGATTCAAAGACCGTGACCCTCACAATTCAAATCAACGATCCAGAAGGAAGTGAGGTCACCATTAAGCCGTACATAGGAGACACTCCGTACACTGCTAAGCGGGGAACCAGCGTCATAGGCATCGACATGGATTTGAGTGACCTGGTTCTTGAGAACCAGGTCACAGTCCGCCTTGAGATCTGTGACGATGAAAATTCCTGCATCACTCATGAGCAAATCGTCGACGCCTCGCATCTGGCAATCATTGCGGGAGAGAGTGGATCAATCACGACAGAGGACGTGAGCAAGGTGCTGGAGGATTCGGCAGAAGAAGGAGTGCCCGCACCCGGCCTTTTTGCCGTCCTGATGGGATTCGCTTGCGCACTCATGGCCATACAACACCGTGAGCGGTCCGAAAAAAGGGACTGATCAATATCGGTAGTGCTCAGGCTTGTATGGTCCATCAATAGGGATGTTGATGTATTCGGCCTGCTCGTTGGTCATCGTCGTCAACTTGCACCCGATCTTCTCAAGATGAAGTCGTGCCACCTCCTCATCTAGGTGTTTGGGAAGGATGTACACATCGTTCTCATACACATCCTTATTCTTCCATAGGTCGATCTGAGCAAGGGTCTGATTCGTGAAACTATTGGACATCACGAAACTTGGATGGCCAGTGGCGCATCCTAAATTGACGAGTCTTCCTGATGCGAGCAAGAAGATACTGTTGCCAGCGGGAAATGTGTACTTGTCAACCTGATCTTTGATGTTCAGCATGGTGACGTCCTCACGGGCTTCAAGTGCATCGACTTGAATCTCATTATCGAAGTGACCTATATTGCAGACGATTGCCTGATCTTTCATCGCTTCCATGTGTTCAAGGCGTATCACATCCTTATTTCCCGTAGTCGTGACATAGATATCCGCATCACCTAAGGTATCCTCGATTGTGAGGACTTGGAATCCTTCCATTGCAGCTTGTAGAGCACAGATGGGGTCAATCTCAGTGACAACGACCTTGGCCCCCATCGATTTGAGGGCCTGAGCAGAACCCTTGCCAACATCACCATAGCCGCAAACCACTGCAGTCTTTCCAGCGATCATGACATCAGTCGCACGCTTGATCCCATCGAGAAGTGATTCTCTGCATCCGTACAGATTGTCGAACTTTGATTTAGTGACAGAATCGTTGACGTTGATGGCAGGGAAGAGAAGCGATCCCGAAGAGACCCACTGATAGAGACGATGAACACCAGTTGTTGTCTCCTCTGAGACCCCTTTGCATTCAGCAACTACGCCAGTCCAGAAGTTCGGACGCTCAGCATGGACTCGCTTGAGCAGATCTTTGATGCATTGTTCCTCATGATTGGAGGTTGGCTCATGGACCCAGTCACTACCGTGCTCGAGTTCATACCCCTTGTGAATGAGAAGTGTGGCATCACCCCCATCATCAACAATGAGCTGAGGGCCATTTTGGTCACCATGATCAAGTGCTCTGAACGTACAATCCCAATATTCCTCCAGTGTCTCACCCTTCCACGCAAAGACTGGAATTCCTTGGGCGGCAATTGCTGCCGCTGCATGGTCCTGTGTCGAGAAGATGTTGCAACTTGCCCAACGGACCGATGCCCCCAGGTCGACCAGAGTCTCAATGAGGACTGCTGTCTGAATCGTCATGTGCAAGGATCCAGTGACCCTCACACCTGAGAGTGGTTTCTCGACAGAGTATTTCTTACGTACCGACATCAGTCCTGGCATTTCATGTTCAGCAATCTCAATCTCCTTTCGACCCCAATCTGCAAGCGAAATGTCTGCCACGATATGATCCACCATCTCATCCTCCTTCACCAACATCTGCGCTACCTCATTGTGTCATCGAGTGGGACTACCTGAGTCCTCACTCCTCCTCGAATTCAGCAAGTGACATGAATCCTTCCTGCATCTCCTCAGCATCAAGGCGGTCGACATACCTCCTCAAGGCATCATCAGCGCTATCAAGGTCTGGAATATGGAATTCCCATCCTGGTTCAAGCCGCTTGTCTCGTTTGACGATTTTTTCAGTTCTCTCAAGTATCGAAAGAGGACGCTTCTGCATAATCTTGTCATACAATTTTGAGGAACGGATGTCAGTTTCGATGACCATCTTACCTGTCGTAGTCTCGATCTCCATGGCTCTAAGTAGATTCAAAGATGGTATACTAAGGCGTCGAGTCATTCGATTAGTGAGGCGACGACCATAGATGAATGTGAGGAGAATGATCGCCATGCCAAACAGCATCGTCGTGAACGTGAGTGTATCTTGAGTTGTAATCAACCAAGCCTCGAGCCACATGAACGGTGCCACGGTGAACAAGAACATCCGACTGGCATTAGGAGGACCTCGCATCATTGCGACACGAATGGTCTCCCAGCCCTCATCACTCTTGATCCAAGGTTTGAACCACTTACGGTCCTGCGAGGCAAGAGCATGCTGAACCGTCTCACGCAAGCGAAAGGCATCATGAATCTGATGTCGTCCTAATGACCGGACCCCCTCATCCATGAGACGATCAATCTGGATGGCAGCATCATCATACATTCCAAGATCGGCAAGGATGGAGGCCTGCTGTAATATTGCCAAAGGATGTTCAGGGATGTGTTCCCTCATCTTTTGCCACCATTGTAGGGCTTCGTCAAGGATTCCGAGATAATGGGTGAGAAGGTATCCACCAGTCAGCCAAGCATCGACGTGCTCTTGATCAAGCTCGATGATAGCTCTACATTGACTCATAGCCAGCGATACGTTAGCCAGAGTCTTCGGATTCTTCTCAGCAACAAGAACTTGGATGAAACTCCACCTCAGACTGACATCATCTGGGTGCTCGGCGACCTCGGCACGCATCTCTGCAATGATGGTCTCAACCGTTCGCGTATCATCCGATTTCGAGTCTTCATCGCGGACATGTCCACCTTCTGTCATCGTTTAGACCTCCGAGAATGCTGACCACGGCCTGAACGGCCTCTTTGCCCCTTGTGATTCGAACCTCTATCCTGTTTGCGACGGCGGCCACCATCTCGGTTCTTCGGCCGATGTCGGCCCCTTGCCTGACCGGCCATCGAAGGATTCTTTGATGGTCGATGTTGGCCCTCTTTCCTTCGAGAACCACCATGCCCCTTACCCCCTGAACGAGGGCGAGAAGAGGTCCGACCTTTCGAAGAGCGCTGCTGCATGACGAATACAACACGGGTTTTTTCGTCAGGAGGGTTATCCATCCCTATGACATGTGCAATAGGGTCGGTCACAGATCCTAGAATTGTATCGACACGACCAAGGGGGCTTCCATCTGATTCAAGAATCACTGAAGTCCCTAATCTCGGAACCGGCCCCTCGACATTGACAAGGACACCGCCTTCATGGGTCGGCCTGACGACAACACCTACCGTCGGCTGGGCCATGCCACGCGGTCAAGCCCCAAGGCTATCAACGCTGCGAGAGACGGCAGCCCATCACGGCGTAGGTCACTACTGCTGACTGAAATAATGCGCAGCATAAGCCCGCGCAGTCTCTTCAGGATAACCTTGAGCAATGAGCTGCTGAACATACGCCTCAGCCGGATCCATCGATGCAACTGCAGGAGAGGCAGCCCCACCTGCGGCTACTGACTGGAAATTGACACCTTCATCAGAGCCACCTGATCGACCCATCACGAACATCAGGACAAGACCTACCACAACCACCGCACCAACGATTCCTGCAATCAGCATGACGCTGGAACCTCCTGCGACTCCAGCTGCGGCCTGTGATGAGGCGAGAGTGGATTGACCGACTTCCTTCCATCGGTCGAGATTCTCATCCCCATTACACAGGTAAAGAGTAGCAATCTTCTGATCGGTGTCCGAGAGATAGGAATCCTGATCCTTGTCGAGGGCTAGAATGAACTTCAGCCCTCCAAGACCCCACTCAGCGCAGTTCACATCGTCATCTGCAAGATCCTCAACACTGTCAAAGTTGGTCACCACAAGATCCGCGCCTTGGTTACAGTCGGTACGGGTGAGAATGACTTCGTTATCGTCGAGTTCGCCATCAGTATCATCATCAAGACCAGCTTCTAGAGTGAATCCACCATCTGAGCAGTCACCTCCTGGTTGGAGTGCAGTGCCACGAATCACAACATCTGTGGCAAGGAACACGCGTGAGGCGCTCAGCGTCAGATCAACACCCAAGTATATCGGGTCGAAGGATTGACTGTCCTCCATCTTGAGTGCATCCTCCTTGATCTGGAAGTAAATGCGGATATCTCGCTTTGCATTCTCAAGATAGATCTCAGAGAGATCGAAGGTCATGGTGAATTCGACTGGTTCGGACCCCCCATTCACCTCAACCTTTGCAGCGTGGCCATCATCAACCATGCGAGTGAAACCAGCGCCAAAGGTCGCCTTGACATCATCATCGGTGATCTGCGAACCACTCCTTGATTCAAGTTCAGTCCACACAAGCGCCTTGATCTCGACGCCGTCAGCTGGACCTGAAAGAAGGCTGCCCCTCAGGATGAACTTGCCATCCTCACCCTTGACCAGATCGTCGCCGGCATACTCAAGCACGCCGAATTCGACAATGCCATCAAAGCGTTCGTCCGGTGCAGGCGTCATATCTTCAAACGACACATTGGCCAGACCGGTGCCTCCAGTGCTAAGTTCATAGTAATGAGGAACGGTCACGACCTTGATGACCTTGACTGGAGAAGAGGCATTCGACCATCTACCGGCCTTATCCTCAACGCGCAACTCAATGAAGATCGGGCGAATATCAAGGAAGCCATTCAAAGGAATTCCACAATAGTCATCTGACAGACTCCTATCCTGCTCTCTCTTCCCAACGACAATGTTCTCAAAGGTGTAATCCCAAGTAGGTGTCTCCTTGCTCTCAACAATTTCATCGGGAGTGGAACTTTCATCACAATCTGCGTCGTTCCTGACCTTCCAGTGATATGTTTCGATTCCCGTCGAAGAGGTATCATCAGAGGCATCTGGATCGTATGATGCCTTCGCATCGAATGTGATCTTCTTTTCTCCATCATCATCAAGTCGAACCACAAGATAGGGGACCGAACTATCGTCCCAAGTGCCGAGGTCATAGACATCTGCAGATTTTGTCAGATCTGTCTCAGCCGCATTCGTGAAATTGTCCACCCAATAGTCTGCAACGGGATCGAACTCGTCAGCAAGACTCGGGTTGGTGCCAAGATCGATCGACTTGTGCAGGCTGTGACCTGCGGCATCATAGAGGTAGAGGTCGACTGTCCATGCACGATTCCACCAGCCAACAACTTGGCCATTATTCAGATAATAGTCGTCGCGCACCTCATAGAGACCATCGTCACTCATGGAAGTCTGATATGCACCTGGATCGGGCACCTGACACCTGTTCGAGTCAGTCGGCCCAGTTCCGGACTTCTTGAGACAGAACGTCGTTGAGACACTTGCAGCCACCTCGACATCTCTGGCCTTACCCCAATAGGTGGGGGAGGAAGAGAAGTCAGCGCTCTCCGATGTCTCACCCTCCCAATCCGTAGGTCCGGTGAGCACCCAGTAAGCTGTCAGGTCAGTAGCTGTCGTATCGTATGACAGCGATACCTGAGCATCATTCTTCATCCAATGGACAGCGTGATCCTCGGAAGTTGTCATTAGTACGGAGTCCTCGTTCAGGAGGATATCGAAATCAGAGGAATCCTCAAAGGTCTCGGAGAATGGTTCAGGATCGAATTTCAACATATTGGCATAGAGCTGAAGGTTGCTTCCGGGGAAGTCAGGCAGTGTTGTGACAATCAGGCTTCCCTTGTTCTCGACAGTACATACTGCCAACACACTGGCAACCGAAGAGGTCGCATCCTTTCCGACCGCCTCTTCTCCGATCACTGAACGCCATCCAGAACCTAGGTCCTTTGCTGAATTCTTACACGCGTTCGGCATTGCCGTTCTCGTCGAGGTTGTGTCAATGACTTGGGCACCATCTGGCATATATTGCTGGATATTGTATCCATCTGTGCTCGTCTTCGCCAGGCCATCAAGTAATGGATGGTATGGGTCGAGCAGATCGAACTTGTTGAACGCCACAGTCTGAGCCGTACTAGAGCCAGAACCACCAGGAGCTGGGCGCACACCATATGGAAGCCAACCGGCATCAGAACGACCAAGATCCAAGCCTGAAGCCTGTTCACTGTACCACCAAACGACGTTACCTCCTTGGGAGGATTGTCGAGTCGGAGCTAAGTGAATCTGGAGGTCGATATCATTGTCTTTGACGAGCGTCTCAAGAACCGTTTGAACGACCGCTGTTCCTTCTTTATCGAGCAGACTCAAGCGCTCGTAAGTGTCAGCATCATCATATGCGGGGATGATGATTCTGTCATATGCTGACAGCCAATCTATCGAAAGATAAGTTCCCCAGTCATCACCTGATGGATTGTCCGCACTTCCTTCAAAGACCGTGTATGTCGTGGTGTCCGCAAGACCGGCCAGAGCCAAGGCATCGGTCAACTGCTGGGCGGTACCGTCATTCACAGAAGCCAGAAGAGCGATGTCGATGTTCTGGGCGAACGTGATTGTCTGCTCGACAGGAGCTGCAGCCTCAGTTCCATCACTAGCATACGCTGCAATCCATCGGATGATGTGATCTTTGCCATCTTGCCATGGGTGATCAATCTCAATCTCAACATATTCGTTAGGGTCACCACGTGCAAAGGTGTACGGATTATTCGGGGCACCATATGACACTGTTGAGCCGTCTTCTTCTTCGACCTCAAGCGATATCGTGTATGAACCACCAAGGATTCCAGGGGTCACCCAAGCGCCAAACCGATGTTTCTTGACATCGTCAATAGGATAGGTTCCCATCATCGGAGAGTCAGCAGAGATGGTCAATCGTGTTGAGACAATCTGCAGGTCTGCAACGATCTCATCATTGAAGCGGTTCACTTGTTCGTCATCGAACCATGCAGTACCCATGGTGCTGTTGTCAAAGATCGTTCGTGCCGTAAATCGGTACGATGCAGCCTTGAAATCATACGCAGGGAATGTGACAGAGGTCTCTGCCTGAGCATCGAGAGCGGTGACGCTCTGGGTGGTTGTACTGACATTCTGATACTGGTACTCGAGCACAGTGATGTTGTCAAGACCCACACCTGAGTAACCGGCATCACCGTTGTAGGTGCCACCCGAGCGGAATCGGAATGTCAATTCATTGATCATCGATCCTCTCAGATCGATACATTCGTTCGACCAGAACTGGCCCGTCTGATTCAGGACCCAAAGTCTGGTTAGATCGATCGAGGCTGCTGCAACCTCACCATCGGTCTGGAAGAACTCATCACCGCGGTAATTGTTGCCGAAATCGGTGATCGAACCGATCCAATGGTCTCCATAGAAGTTCATGCCACAAGGCTCACCTGCTTCAAAGACATCATCGTACTGATCCCAGGTTCCTCGGACCAACCCGCTCTTCTGACCGGTACCATTGTCCCATGTGATGTATATCTCCATCAAATCACCTGCTCGACGGCTGCCGTCTGAATCAATGAGATAATGTAGGTCTGCGAAATAATCGAATTCTAACTTAACGAGCTCAGCATTACGCAGAGTCTCTAGATTGATGTTCTGGAATGTCAGGTTGTTGTCCCAGTCATCTCCATAACCGCCAGAGTTCGGATCGCCGAACCAGAACACATGGTCACCCATCACGGTGTTGCTTGTCACATCACCTTGAGTGCCGGGTGGTTTCGAGAGGGCGTAGTTCTTCGTCGGACCAGGTGTGAACGTCTCGTAAAGAAGAGGTTGGGAAGGCGCGCCCTTTGCAATATTGAGTTCAACCTCGAAGTCAAGAGCGGTCGAACCAAGGTGCTGGACTTTGACCCCAATTGTCCTTGCTTCCTCAGGGTATTCCGAGTTAGCAGCAAAATCATCCTGACCGAAGGTCGTGAATTCGACAGCTGCTGGGTCGAACAGATTCCTAGTCGTGATGTCGAAATCAATCTCGTTGTTACCATCATCTTCATCCGATCCCGAAGCGAGCTCGGCAATGATGAGGTAACGATATGGCTCAGGAAGTGAGTTATCTGCTTGGAAATTGAACGAGACATTGTGTTCATACTCCTCACCGACTCCAAGATTGTTCAGATTGACCAGTTGCTGAGAGCCGCCCTGCGAGTTCCCAAAGGTGTACGTCTCCTGAATGATGGTGATGTTATCGACTGCAAAACCATCGTAACCAATGAAATTGTCAACTGCGGGATTGAGACTGCCAAGGAATGCTGTCCTGAACCTGAATCGGATATCGATGATCTGACCGACATAATTGTCCAGTGACAAGCTGATGTCGGACCAGACGAACTCTGTCTGGTATGTGGCATGGTACTGATTCTGGGTCACAGGACCTGCGTTCTGACCCTCATCAAGGCCGGCGCCTCCATACAATATCCGGTTGAAATCAAAGCCACCACGGTCGAACAAAGTGTCCCATCCACCACCTTCTGGACGAACCTCAATCGATCCAATATCCTCGAGCAATGTCTCCTCACGGAACGCCGTCTGTCCATTCTGGTAGACATACGTGCTTCCAATCAGTGAATTGAAGGCTCCGTGGAAGTAATAGTCCAAATCCATCCTTGCGCCGTCAGCACTGCCCAGATCCACATCGCTGAGAACAATCATATCGTCCCTATTACCGAAGTATCCTGAATGAATAACACCATCAGAAACGTTCTCTGCATTCGAACCGGCCCACAGGAAATCCGTGGGGTTCGTGAGATTGGCAGAGGTGTCATTCACCTCCATATCGCTTGCTGCAGGGTGGCGTGTCTCAACATGCCACTGACTAGTGGCTTGGTCACTGGTTGTCTGATTCCACGTCTCTGAGGTCGTGAGCATATCGACTGTCTGCAGACTCGCACCGATGGTATTCACCGTCGGGCTATTGAGAGCACCACTGTCAAAACCATTGGAGTACAATGTCGTGTTGGTCACTCCCGTGATTTCATTCATTGAGACCGTCAAAGGAACTGTGCCAGTCTTAGTTGTGGTACCCTGATTCTTCAGAGTGACTGAGACATTACGGGCACCGGCACCAATCTCACCGTACCCTGCAGGAGAGATGCTGATTCCAGTGAGTCCGATATCGTTCACGTCAAGTGTAATCACAGAAATCCCATCTCGCTGGCCGACCTGAGTCCAAGAGTCCTCGTAATCATAGATGATGCCGCCTGGCTGGCCAAGGAACTGTTGCATGTCGGCATGGGCTGCAACAATCTCAGGGGTCGGGCTGCCGAATACATCTGCCACGACAACACCGGATGGACGAGTAGATGGTGTTGTGAATTCCAGCGGTGTCAGAAAGCCACCTTGTCCATCGCTCAGAATGACCAAGATCGGCATGTCGACATACAAATCATCGGTGTAGAAGGTGACACCCATTTGGTTACCATTAGCGTCAACAACCGGATAAGTGGGGTGTTTTGGAGGGAGAACAACATCGACTTCACCGTCACCGTTGAATTCTCCGAGCTCAAGTTCAATGGTGAAATAGTACCCACACTCAACGATCTGTGCGTTGTTCATTGAGAATGGATTTCCTGTCGCCGAGCGCTTGACGACGCTGAGATTCTGTTCATCACCATTGGTTCCGGCCCAGACGTCGATAACCCCATCGCCGTCCTCATCGAAAATATCCATCCACGTCATGCGGTGCCCAGCGATCCATTTGTGATCGGCAGGGGTGGTGACATCCGAGGTGAACCCAATGCCAGCACACGAAACAGGTGTTCGTGCGTATTCCATCACAGTGATATTGTCCCACGTACCGAGTCCAGCAGCATTACCGCTGACAAGCCAAACGTCAAGGTCTGGATCACAGGTTCCTTCTGCTTCACCCCAGTTTCCTAACTCCATCTGATAGTAGTACTTCGTACCATCAAGCGGGGTTGATTGTGAGCCACTGGACGCCCCACTGAAATACACAGTGACGTTCTGACCAACACCAGAAGCGCTAGTCGTCAGCACGACAATCTCATCACCTGTCTGGCCATCCACATCTGCTATGACCATCTCATCGACGAAGCCATTGAACGGGATGTCATTACCTGGAGTACGTGTGAAGGTACGAGTAATTCCACCATCGTATTCCAGAACTGTGAAATTGTCGTACATGGCCATCCAGATGACAATGTCTATGCTCCCATCACCAGTGACATCACCTACACCAATTTCGGTCATCGCCGCTCTAGAATCAAAGCCACCTAAGTGAGATTCATTGTTCGAGACCCAGACATCAGTACGCGTGGGGAAGTCTTCAACCGTACTATCTCCCCAGAAGATAGTGATCTTGTTGCCTTGTTCAGAATTACCCACGATGTCCGGATTGCCATCACCATCGAAATCAGCAACCGCCACTTCAGTCGTAGACTGATGGGTCGGGTAGAATTTCTCATTCGACGCGGAGGCCGCGGGAGCGAACGTCAAACACATCGAGAGAAGCATCATTCCGACAAATGCAAAACTTCGGCGTCGGTGGTTGGGGGAATTCGGTGGACTCATGGGCAACAAGTGATGGTCCGACCTGCTGCTTCATATCGCTTTTCATGTGATGAGTGTGATAAAAACGCACCTTGAATGCGGTGCAGGAGGCGTTTCAATCACGTTTGCTAGCTGCCATCCAAGCAGGTCGAGCACGATAGACCACAGTGCCTCCGCGATGAACCCTCGCAATCTTTCCAAGGCGATGTAAATCCTCTAGCCATATCTCAAGTCCAAGACCTGAACGAGCAAGACGATCACCTGCAATCATCTCCATCGCCTCTACCGATAATGATGACTGACCAAGGTCAAGAGCAACCTCGAATGCCAAGCGCAGCCAAGACTCAGCGACTGGGTCTGCGGCCAATGGATCGGGAACGGCGACCGGGTGAGGCTTTTCCTCAAAGGTCTGAGCAATCTCAGAGATACTAGGGGGCGATCTGAAATCCGTGCCTCTCAGATCGATTTCAGCGGACCCGATCTCATGCAGCACCACAGGAATCTTCGACGGGTCGGGAGAAGGTCCAGGGAGTGAAGTGGTGGAATTCAAATCCTCCTCATCAGACGAATCAGAGGTTGTGCTTCGGGCGCCTTCGAGCGGTTGGAGATAACCGACATCCGACAGACCCAGGCGATCCCGCACCGGCTCGACCTGTGCTAAGGCACCCTCGACAACGATATGGATGGCATTGCGCCGGTACCTGTAGCGCACGTTGGTCGTCGGGTCCATAGGGGGCTCAATCAGTGCAGGGCTATGAACATCTCGTCACTCTGAGGCAAGTTTTCGGAGCACGGTCTGAAGAATCCCCCCATTACGGAAATATTCGACCTCAACAGGGGTATCCAGACGAACTGTCGCTTCGAATTCAATTGCTTCACCATTCTTCCTGTGAGCGACCACAACGATGGTTGTAAGTGGAGTGAGATCACCACTGGCGGGAATATCAAACGTCTCACTACCATCAAGACCAAGACTGTCCGCATCCTCACCCTCGGGGAAGGTCAACGGAAGGATTCCCATACCAACGAGATTAGAGCGATGAATCCGCTCATAGGACGTTGCTATGACCGCCTTCACTCCAAGCAGAAATGGACCTTTGGCGGCCCAGTCACGGCTGCTACCCGTGCCATATTGAGAACCTGCAAGCACGACCAAAGGCGTTCCTTCAGTGCGATAGCGCAGAGATGCATCGAATACCGAAGTGACTTCACCACTAGGGAGATGGGTCGTATAACCTCCTTCGGTGCCAGGAGCAATCTGGTTGCGAATACGAACGTTGGCAAAGGTCCCTCGCATCATCACTTCATGATTCCCACGACGACTACCGAACGAATTGAAATCACGTGGCTGAACCCCTTCCGACTGCAGATAACGACCTGCAGGACCTGAAGCAGGAAAGGCACCAGCAGGAGAGATGTGGTCAGTGGTCACTGAATCGCCGAGTTTGAGCAAGACATGAGCGCCCGTGATGGCTTCGATGGGCAGAGGTACTGGAGTAATACCCTCAAAGAAGGAAGGGAGCCGAACGTAAGTGGACTCAGCCTTCCAATTGAACAGAGCGCTCGACTCGCTCGGAATCGCATCCCAGCGAGGTTCGTTAGTAACGTCATCATAGCGGGCTTGGAACATCTCAGGAGTGATTGTCATCGCCATAGTATTGGCGATCTCCTCATCAGACGGCCAGATGTCAGAGAGGAAGACATCCGCTCCATCTTGATCCTGCCCAAGTGGGTCATTCTGCAGGTCGACATCAAGCGTACCTGCAAGGGCATAGGCGACAACCAATGGTGGACTGGCGAGATAGTTGGCTTTCACGTTCTGATGGACTCGCCCCTCGAAGTTTCGATTACCGGAGAGCACGCTGCCGACAATGAGGTCCCCCTCCAAGATGGCATGTTCGATATCCTCATCCAAAGGACCAGAATTCCCGATACATGTGGTGCAGCCATAACCAACGACATTGAAGCCGAGTGAAGCGAGATCATCAGTCAACCCTGCTGCTGCATAATACTCAGTGACCACTCTGCTCCCTGGAGCAAGACTCGGCTTGACCCATGGTTTGATCATCAAGCCACGGGCACGAGCGTTGCGAGCTAGCAAACCAGCTGCCAACATGACGCTCGGGTTCGAAGTATTGGTGCATGAAGTGATGGCTGCGATGACAACATCACCGTGCTTCAGATCGTATCCACCTTCACCGACCGGGACCGATGCGCTGGTTGCTGAAGCATCCACACCATGGCCTTGATGCCCAGAGGGTGAGGTCAGGCTATCCTTCCAATGAGATTGCATCCCACTGAGAACGACTCTATCCTGAGGACGCTTGGGGCCGGCAAGAGCTGGGTCAACGGTTGAGAGGTCAAGAGATAATGACGAGGTGAATCGAGGAGTAGGTGAATCCTCACTCAAAAACATGCCTTGGGCAATGAGATATCGTTTGACGTTCTCAACATGCACCTGATCTCGGCCAGATAGGCGCATGTAGTCAAGGGAGACCTCATCAACTGGGAAGAATCCACAGGTCGCTCCATACTCTGGTGCCATATTGGCAATGGTGGCACGGTCGGGCAGGGACATCGATGAAAGTCCATTACCATGGAATTCAACGAATTTACCCACCACGCCATGTTCACGTAGCATCTCAACGATGCAGAGCGTCATATCGGTGGCCGTGACGCCTGGCTTCAGCGCTCCAGTCAGTTCGAAGCCGACGACCTCTGGCAGCAACATGTAGATTGGTTGTCCCAACATAACCGCCTCAGCCTCGATACCACCGACACCCCATCCAAGCACCCCCAAACCATTGATCATGGTCGTGTGTGAATCGGTTCCGACCAGAGAATCCGGTAGCCAGAACCCATCATCCTCACGAGCGACTGTAGCGATCCATTCTAGATTCACTTGGTGAACGATGCCGCGAC
>CAZMJD010000012.1:0-18672 GCA_964566385.1 uncultured Candidatus Poseidoniales archaeon
ACGCATTTCACAGACCATGGCTCGATCATCGGATTCGATATCGAGAACGAGGCACTTGTCCTGCGAACCCAACAACTCGACACTGTTCACGCAGACCTGCCCGGCGTTCTTCTGGAGTGCGGGCAGGAGGTTCAAAGCATCGACAATCCTGACGATAATCTGGAAGCCGTCATCGGCTATCTCGTGGAGGGAAGGCGATGAATGAAGAAGAAGGACGAATCGGGGGGAACTCGGTCTGGACCTCGCTCGACCGGAAATCAGTAGCTATGATTGAATTCACACTTGGTCAATATCGACGAAGGATGTCCACATGGGTAATCGTCGCGGTGAGCACGATGCTCATCGCTCTGATCGGCATTGTTTACATCGATGATGTTCAGAATTTCAATGCCTCAGATTTTCAAGTCGACAATGATGGAGACGGACTGTTCTCAGAGGACGGTTTCGATACGCTCGACAACGATGGGGATTGCGAGTCGCAGACCTTCACTCTTCAGAAGGATACGAACGGCAATGGAGTCATGTGCGATGTGTTGGTCATTGAACGGTCCACAGGGGTGACATACAGACCTGATGGCAAAGTGGATGAGGACCCAGATGAAGCAGCACTCGAACGAGAGGTCATCCACAGAGGTTACGTGCTTGCCACTGCTAAACTCGGCATCGGCTTCATCGTCCCATTACTGCTCTCACTATTCCTCGCGACAAACCTCATCCGTGACGAGATCGAGAACGAGACAATGCACTACATCTCTGGCAAACCTCTCGACAGAGGTGAGATTCTCGGATATCGGCTCATTGCCTATCTCATCATTGCTTGGCCGGTAATCGCAGCACTGTGCTTGCTTCAAGCGTTGATCTGTATCGTCATCGGTCCCTCTGATGGGATGTTACGTTTCGACGACATCGGAATCTGGGTCAGTGCCATGCTGGCTGGATGGATGATATGCCTCGCTTACGGTGCTCTCTTCTCTGTTTTCGGATCAATCCATCGATTCGGTGGAGTCGCTGCACTCTTCGCTGGGCTGTGGGAGACGATGATGGGGTTCCTGACTCTCGGTTTTGTTGACATCCCAGTGACTAGGATCTCTTTGGTCCGGTGGGGCTATGATCTGGTGGATGCGGCGGTACCGAGATCTTGGAATGATGCTGAGACATTGACTGCTAAAATCGAGACGATAGACTATCCTGCGGGCTTCAGCGGAAAGGAGGTCACTAGAGGAGGCCTTGAAGGGTGGTTCGGAGGCACGCCACTCAACCTCACACCCTTCTTGTCCTCAGTAGTATCTGTACTCGTCTTGCTGTTCTTCACAGCGCTGTGTCTTTTCATCGGAAGAACCGTCCTAGCGACGAGGGAATTGGAGTGACATCACAAGCGACCAACGGTCAAGATCCGCGACTCTGGTCATTGCGAGACGGAGACGACCTCCAGAATCTGTCTTGGCACTGGTGGTTCTGGCTCATCTTCCTGACTCCAAGGGAGGACCGCCCAGCTAGTGAACTTGAACAGTGCATGATTCTGTGGTCGACCAAAGATTGTCGTTCAATCACAATGAGTGGACATCTTTGGAAAAGAGGTTCACGTCCTCGACTTGATTCGGGCGTGACCATGGAAGGGGTCGTGGCCAGTTGGTGGTGGGATGGACATACAATGCATGAACCATGGCGATTCGGAGAGGGACGGATGCATGTTGAGGGCGGTGAGCGTTCGATTGTTGCACCTCTATGGACTGATGCGCCGGCAGTCGGGTATGATGCTGATCACGATCGCTTCTGGATCGACGTGCCTTCCATCAATTACGACGGGAGTGGACCGGACTCGGCACATTTCGTCATCGACCCGCATCCCGAACTGGAGCACACTATCACACATCACAACAACCTGTTCACTGCAACGATGGGATATGATATCCATCGACTTCGGCGGGCGCGGGTCCATGGAAGGGTTGATGGAATCAAGCGCACAGGAACTGCTTACCTGCAGAAAGTTACTGTCGACGCACCTCCAGTACCTTGGTTTTGGGGGCTCATACACCTCAAGGATGGCTCCTACATCGATTGGTTCATGCCGCATCTAGGTGGTTCAATGATGCGCAGAACCCCACAACCATGGTCAGTACTCGGTCAAGCAGGTCAAGTGGCATTACGACCATCCGGCCTCTTCATCGATGAAAAGAAGAATCGGAAGCAACGCTTCAGCGTCATTGATGTGAAAGTTGATCCCTCCGAACAACTAGATACCTCCCGTGATGGTGCGCCACTGCCCAGATTCACAGTCCTCATGGTCTCAGGACGAATACGCATGAGGATTCGGGCCACCGCATGTTCCAGAGCGGCTTGGGTGTTCGATCAAAAGACTGTGGCGGATTTGACTTCACACTTGACATACAACGAATATCCTCTCTCCATCGAACATATCATGATCGAAGATGAAACTGGAAAAAGGACGCTGGACGCTTCAGATGTAGTTGGAGCCAATGCCGAACATGCATGGGGATGGTTGTTCTGAGGCGCGTAACCCCAAAACGGTCATATCAGAGACCTTCGTCATCATAGCATGAGCGAGGAGCAGGAATCCGAGCCAGCCCAGGCTGAAGAAAACCCAGTGGAAGAAACTCCAGCACCCGCCGCTGAGCCCGCAGCAGCGGCGCCTGTTGTTGTCGAAGAAAATACTTCGGAGAAATTGATGAAGAAACTTAACCTCGTTGCAGGAGAGTCAATCGATAGCGATTCGGTGTATCGGCCGGCACCTCTCTCATTCACTTCACGCTACATCCTTGCATTCGGCGTACTTCTCGTTCACCTGATGTTTGTCTGGTTCAGTACCTTCACGCCGGACTCAGACGCTCCCGCGTGGATGGAGATTCTCGGAGGATTCTTTGGGTTCGGAGTCTCATCCTTCGTATTTGCCATGCTACTGTTGATTTGGCTGAATAGATTCCTGAACGTTTCAACATCTGGAACGGTTTACACGTTGACGCTACTACTCATTACACTGGCTCCATTCCTATATTTCCTCGACAGTCTGCTTGCTGGAGATGAATCTGCGTTGCCAGGATTGCTCAGCTTCCTTGAGATCGATGCCTACGAAACCGCAATGTTACCTGGTGAATGGAGCCCACTGATCTTTGGAATCGTCTGGTTCGCACTGCTGATTTCGATTGTCGAATACAATCGTCGTACGTACACCTACGGAGTGTCTGATAAAGCGATTATCATGAAGCGGGATTTCTTCTTCACGCGAAATCAGCGACGTATCCTTTACGATAACATCTCCGACATCAACCTTGAGCAAGGTGTCTTTGGCACCATATTCAGGTTTGGAAATGTAGTCCCTGTGACTGAATCTGGCTTTGGTCTGAATGTAGATTCAGGTGGAGCTGCTGAAGCTGCAGTCGCTGTGGCTGCAGTCGATGGAGCCGCTGGCGAGGATAAGAAAAGCAATCCCATCCTCAGGTTCATGAAATTCTTCATCGTCTTGGCAATGCTACAGCGCAAGAAGAAAGGTTTGACCAGAGATCCTGACCATTGCCTGTTCGGGGTTCGAAAACCTCAGGACGTGTACGACAAGATTGCACAATACCAACTTGAACACGATCCTGCACAGAAGATGCAGGAACTCAAGGAAACCATGCAGAAGATGGCAGAGCAGTAGGGTTCAAACACCTACCCTCCCAGCCCCCCTTCATGGATGAAGAACTCGTCAGTCAAGCCGGAGTGGCACTCTCTCGCGGTGAATTCACAACAGCAATGGAACTTTTCGATAAGTTACGTGAGAATGAACCGGACAACGCCTTAGGACACTATGGGTGGGCAGAAGCAGCCTTTATGCGCATCTCGATTGACCTCGCAGAGGAACCACCCGCAGCACTCATCATGCGATCGTACAAGAAAGCCATGGAACTCGACGAAGAAAATCTCGAATACGTCGGAAGTTTTGCGAACTTCTGTCTTGACTGTGGCCGAATTCCCATGGCGATCAAAGAATATCAGAGACTTGAGAAGATGGCTGATATCGCAGAGATACCTGTTGAGGATACCTTGTTCGATGCCTCCCGATTGATTGTTGAAGCTATCGATCGCGTGGATCCCGAGCGCTCGAACACTAAAATGGTTGGGCCATGGTTGAAACAGGCACTGATCTGGGCGGTAGGAGGGCTTGGATTTGAAGCCACAGAAGCTGCCAATCTGCTCAGCAGTGCTGAGTGAGACCTCATGGCCAAAAAGGAAGTCGACCTGATTATCGGTCACCTAGGTGCAAAATTTCACGGGGCCCAGATTCAGCCAGAGGTTCGTACCGTTCAAGGCGTGCTTGGACAGGTGCTCAAGGATCTGAATTGGTCTGACAATCCTGTCAAGCCACCACCTCTATGCTCACGAACCGATACAGGAGTACATGCAGCCATGAACATCTTTCGTACCACCATACCAACCGGACTGATCGACAACAAGGGACTGGGCGGAAGCATTGAAGTCCTGCGAACCTGGCTTGACGACGATTTTTTCCCACTAGGAGTGGTTGAAGCAGATGATACCTCAGTGCGTTGGGCCCTGAACAGAACATATCGGTATGTGCTCCACGGGATCGATGGCTGGGATTCGCCAACTGCAAACGATCTTGAAATCGATCTCGAAATCTTCCTAGGGTCACACGATTGGAGTGCTTTCCGTCGCTTCGACCCCGACGCCGACCCTATGAGAACTGTCGAGGAGATGCTTCCACTCATTGATGACGACGGACGCATGATAGGGTTTGAGATCAAGGCACCTTCATTCCTCAGATCAATGGTGAGGAGAATCGGTGGCGCTCTCATAGATCATAGAAGTGGAAGGGTGAGTACAGATCAGGTTGTTGCCGCGCTAGGAGGAGACCGCTCAATAGGATTCAGAACGGCACCAGCCTCCCGTCTCATACTCTGGCATATCGAGCGACCAAATCTCAACCCACCAACGACAGAAGCATCAAACCCATGGTTATCTGGACTACCTGATGCCTCTGAACTCGGTGCACAGATGGAGATCGAAGCGAGAATCGAGCAAGCGGTCATCATTGAAGCACGCCGGATCGCATCGAATCTTCAAATCAACTGACTACGACGCGCACTGGATCTCCATCAACCAATGTCAGTGCCTCACGAAGGAAGTGACTTGAGATCAACTCCATGACGTCCTTGTGACGAGTCAGATCTGGGAGAAGTACTGCGACAGACACTGAATGATCATCACCTGCGTACAGTGTGGCCAACATAGCGGTAGCGCCACCAAATGAGCGTCCCTCACGCTCGAAACCATGAATCCGAAACATCTCTGCATCGCATGTAACATTCGTCGATTCAGCAGGCAGACCACTAGCAATTCGAATCGCTTGCCAAGCATCATGAGCCGAGTCATCAAGTTCGATATTCAGGGTTCCTGGCCACGCACCTGAACCAAGTAAGGGCTTGAATTGATTTTGGTAATGATCCTGGGCCATGAACACATGGGCACGCCCGAGTCCGCTAGCAACCAAGCCGGTGAACTCCATGAAATCGGACACGCCGACACCCCCTCTATAAGGGACCACCCAAATGAGACATCTCACGTCTCCGTAATCATGATGCCCAACTTCTCCGTGGGTCAGCCATGAACCACTCAGCAAGGACTCATTGGATGAAGGAGCGACATCAAGCGCTCGTTGCAGAGGGGAATGACTGGCAACTTCGCTCACTTGAATCTGCTTCAAGGCCTCATTCAGTTGTGGATGGCCAAGAGGTCATCATGTTATGTTCCAACAATTATCTGGATTTAGCACAACATCCTGCGATTGTTGAAGCAATGGCCACCACTACTCGTGAATTTGGGGCGGGATCTGGTTCAGTACGCGCTATAGCTGGGAACATGGCCATACACGAAGAAGTCGAGAGAGCTGTAGCTCGGTTCAAGGGCGTCGAAGCTTCACTTGTGTTCCAAACTGGTTTCTCCGTGGGCAGTGGATTCGTCCCTACACTCGTCGGGAAGGAAGACGCTGTAATCTCCGATGCACTCAATCATGGATGCATGATTGATGGCATTCGACTCACGAAGGCTGACCGACGCGTCTATGCCCATAACGACATCCACGAACTTGAAGCTCACCTGCGCGATACAAAACAAGCTCGACGACGACTCGTTCTGACTGACGGAGTCTTCTCGATGGATGGAGACATAGCACCCTTAGATGCCATCTGCGAACTCTGTGAACAATATGATGCCATGCTCTACGTCGATGACGCACATGGCGAGGGGGTCATGGGAGAAGGAGGGCGTGGAATCGTCGACCATTTCGGACTTCAAGGCCGCGTCGATTTCGAAGCTGGCACATTCAGCAAGGCTTTCGGAGTTGTTGGAGGACTGGTTGCAGGGGCTGAAGAAGTACGCCTACACGCACTCAACAACAGCAGAACGTGGTTGCTCTCTGCATCACATCCACCAGGAGTTGCGGCTGCGCAGAAAGCAGCCATAGATGTCCTAGAGAACGAACCGGAACACCACGCACGGCTTTGGTCAGTCACGGAACGTATCCGAAATGCCCTCCAGAATCTTGGTTTTGATACCGGAGACTCAGTTACACCCATTGTTCCCATCATGTGTGGTGAATCCGATCGTGCCAAAGCATTCTCAGAAGGATTGTACGAGAGAGGAGTCCTCGCCCTGCCAATCGTATTTCCAATGGTCTCACGTGGAAAGGCTCGAGTACGGTGCATGATGAATGCTGGACTCAGCGATGAGGATGTGGAGGAAGTAATCAGAATCATGGAAGAAGCAGGACGAGACGTCGGCCTCATCTGAAACGAAAGATCAGTCAGTTGCCATTGATTCTTCAACGACTGACTCGACATCCACATCCAACGGCGTATCTGATTCTTCAAGTCGTTCGATAGGGATGGTCAACCGATGATGCCGAGGAGCCCATGACAGCCAAACCCAAGCTAGTCCAGGTAGCCAAAGCATAGCATTTCCAATGATGAGAAATATCTCCGGCCGACCGGAACCCATGGCCCAAAAGGTCCGCAGAGCAGCACCGAAGAAGGGTGTCATGAAAGCAAGGCGTCGCGGTAAAGTGATTGGATCGCGATCGGTGACTGAGGCTGAGAATGCAGCTACACCACCAATTATTCCGAAGGCAAGAACCGTCCCTAGGACCTCCACTGCCCAGCGCCGTAACCATGGGTCGAGCGACCAAGACTCGGTCAATCCTACAGGAATCAGAACTGCAGGGGCAATGAGGAGAGCATAGAACGAAGCAATCAGGGCGGGATGTGAAAGATCTGCTGGCCATTCAGCAAAACGTTCAGATAGGCTGCCACCGCCATTCCTCCCCATCAATTTGAGACGACGCAACCGTTCATCTCGGTCACTCGTCACTCACATTCACCCCTGATGCTCTCAGAACCTCGTGAATCTAGAATCTGCTGGATTCCCGACCTAACATCATCTGAGATCATCCCAGGAGTCGTTGAATCCCAAGACCGCTCAAGAAGACTCTCTCCAGAGGATTCACGTTGTCGGGCGCCAATGAGAGATGGATCTTCGCCACTCAACAATTCAGCATCAGACACGGCTGCAGCAGCATTCAATGCACTCACGGCGAGGCGAGCCAAACGAGATGAGGACCAACGTGGTGGCTTGATAGCGATGGTTTCAGAGCCATTTCGAATCCTCAATACAAACTCACCGAAGAAACCCTTTGCCTGCATTTCAAGCCGTTCGCCCTTCTCAAGCCATCTCACACCTTTTTCTTCAAGAAATCCAACAGCAGACGGGTCCTTACCGTCACCTCCGAACCAAGGGTGGGTCTTTGTGAGACGCAGGCTCCTACCAACAACTCCAGTCCCAAAATGGGAACGAATAAACATCCAGGTCAACAGAGAGGTACCAAGGACCAGAACAAGGAGAATGAGAGAATTGACTAATGATTCTGATGGAGAGGTAAGGACTCCAATGTGGAATGCTGCGCGCCAAAATAATGCAATCATCACAAATAGAATAACAGCCACAATCTGGGTCTCGCGACGAGCCTCAGACATTGATTCGGCCCAGATTTGAGTCTCGCAGATAGGCAGACCAGACCCCCAGTCTTCCGACATGAGAGTCAATTCCTCGACCCACTAAAGTGGTCTTTGCTCATTGTGGTTTCAGGAGGCGAATTCGGCAGAGTGTAAGGCCAGCGAATCACTGGAACGATCCGCCCTTCGACCGCTGCCTCATGAATAGGTCTGAGTTCATCGATGAGAAGCGACAGATTGACGTCTCCAATGCGCGCACCCCAGCCTTCAAGACGCGGTAAAGCCTTATTCCACAGATTTACAACTCCGCGGTCTCGACCACGCTCATGCTGGAAAAGCATAGCTGCTATCTGTATGAGGCCACGCACTGGTTCGTTCATCGGATCTCCCTCTGACCTCAAACCTAGCCACATGCCCTCCCAGGCTTCATGCGCATGCCAATAACGACCTGCATCAAAATCCTCACAACCAAGCTTCCACTCGGCGAGGAACCTCTTTGGGATGTCCACGGACTGGCAATGGAGTTCGCAACATGAGTTTGACGGGAGAGAAAAGCGACTCATACGGACCATTCAATCAGACATCTATGGCCAACGCAATCTGGTTACACCGTGTCGAGAGCCTTGTCAATGTCTCGCCATAGGTCCTCAGCGTCCTCGATTCCGACAGAAAGTCGAATCAGGCCAGGGGTCACCCCAATCTCCAACCGTCGTTCTTCGGGAATCGCCGCATGGGTCATTGACCAAGGATGATTGACCAGACTCTCAACACCCCCTAGGCTCTCAGCGATGGTGAACAAATCACTAGACGCAGCAAAGCGCCGGGCACCAGCCTCACCACCCTCGACTTCAAGAGAAATCATCCCGCCGAAACGGCGCATCTGAGATACTGCCGTCTTGTGGCCAGGATGTGATTCGAGTCCAGGATACAGAAGTCGGGTCACCTTGGAATGTGATTCAAGTCTCTCAGCGATGTACTCAGCATTGTCACAGTGACGCTCGATTCGTATCCCCAAGGTCCTGATTCCACGTAGAGTTAGAAAGCAATCGAGGGGAGAGGGGACTGCACCTATCGCGTTCTGAAGGAAGCGGATTTTCTCACCTAGTAACTCGTCTCTGCATATCACGGCACCACCGATAAGGTCGGAATGACCAGCGATGTACTTCGTCACCGAGTGAACAACGAGGTCAGCTCCAAGATTGAGAGGGCGTTGAAGAATCGGAGAAGCGAACGTATTGTCAACAACGACCAGCCATCCTCTCTCGTGGGCTTTCACAGAAAGATCACGTATGTCATGAATGCTCAGCAAAGGATTGGTCGGCGTCTCCAACCACAGCATCCTTGTGTTCTCCTGAGCACATGCCTCAAGTTCACCAGGACCAAGTTCACTGTATGTTGTTTCAACACCAAACTTTGACAGGACCTGGTTGAACAATCGAGATGTGCCTCCATAGAGATCTGAGGCAGCCACGATGTGACTCCCAGATTCAAGAAGTTGGGTCACCGCAGAGATGGCAGCCATGCCACTAGCAAAGCAGCAACTATATGCAGGAATTCCTGGAGATTCTAGATCTACAAGTGCTGATTCTAGAGCTCCTCGCGTTGGGTTTTGGGTTCGAGAGTACTCATAACCGGCATGAACAGCAAAATCACGTTGCGCATAAGTCGAGGTCTGAAAGATTGGCATCTGAACGGATCCTGTCTTCTCATCTGGATTCCCAGCAGAGTGCACGGAGCGTGTTGACTCGCCGATTCCATCATCCATGCTTCTCACTCATCCCAGTCATTCGGCTCGAATCCATTCTCACGAAGCCAATCATCATTGTATAGTTTAGAGAGATATGGATTACCTGCATCCGGAAGAATCACCACGATCTTCGCAGGATCACCACGCTCGTCAGCCTCCTCTGCCAATTGAAGCGCGACTAACATCGCACCTCCTGCAGAACCACCACTAAACAAGCCCTCTGAGCGGGCTAAGAGACGAGTGTACCGGAAACATCCCTCATCGTCAACCTGGCGAATCTCGTCGATGAGAGAGAAATCTGTTGCAGAGGGTATGAAGTCCTCTCCGAAACCCTCCACCAGATAGGTATGCGGTTCTCCCATGGTTCCATGATCGAAATACTCCTTGAGAATCGAGCCAATCGGGTCAACGCCGATGATTCTAGGTGGGACCTTACCCTCCTTCTGAGCTGCTTCATGCAAAGCAGTAGCACATCCCGTGATGGTCCCCCCTGTCCCCATAGTCGCCACGAAATGGGTGATGCCTGGACATTGGCGCCAGATTTCAGGGCCTGTCGATCGAATATGCGCAAGAGGGTTGGCAGGATGAGAATACTGATCCGGATACCACGCACCAGGAATCTCACGTGAGAGGCGAGCAGCCACTTCGTAATAGGAGCGTGAATCGTCTTTTGCCACTGCAGTGGGACAAACGTGTACCTCTGCACCGATCGCCCGCAGAAGATCTATCTTCTCATTCGACATCTTGTCTGGGATGGTGAAGATACAGTGATACCCGCGCTGCGCAGCCACCATTGCAAGACCTATCCCGGTGTTTCCACTGGTCGCTTCGATGATGGTACCACCGGGCTTCAGCAACCCTTTTTCCTCTGCATCAAGAACCATCCAGAGACCGATTCGATCCTTGATCGAACCACCAGGATTGCACCGCTCTAACTTGACCCATATCTCAGAGTTCCGAAGGTGAGAGGTGATTCGATTGAGGCGAATCAAGGGAGTATTTCCAATGGCGCCAACCGCATCCTCGTACGCGCCTTCGGGCAGTCCCATGCAAGTCGGTCATGAAGGAGCGATATGATGATTCGTATCGCTCCGAGGAGGCAGGGCGCCTAAACGAAGAGGGAGAACAAATGCCGCGGTGCGGTCTTGAAGAAACAGCGCATTGAAAAGAAGAACATGGCCATCCACACTGATGAGGGCAATCAATCTCCCTCGAGGCATCATCCTCACCGAACAGATTGGTGGCGCAGAAGTGCTGGAACACAGCATCCGCGACAGGATCCGGGAGGGATGGACTGGCATCATCAGAGGTCGCCGAGATAATGGAGAGGCAAGAGTAGAAGGACATGTGAGTCTCCTCAAAGGAGGTCCAGTCCTCGCCCATTATTCCGAAGGAGATCTTAGAGGGATGGATGCATTGGATGCATTGAGAGCACTGTTTGAAGACCCTCTGACACGTGTGACGTTTCACGCAGAAATCGATATCGAGGCTCTCATCGACATCTGGCCAGAAGCGAGGCTTGAGCGTCTCGACCTGAAACTGGAAGGTGTTGACATCGATCAAGCAGTTGCTCGAGAAGCTGACGCTGATATGAGACTTGGATGGTGGCGACGATTGACAGAACAGACCGTCGCCAAAGATGTACCAAACCTACCCGAAGCTCGACCAAGTGCACGATTGAGGTTCCCCGACAGGATAGGAGGTTCTACCACCTATGGGGCCAGTAGTCTCCGCTGGGGTGCCGCATGCATGATCGAAGGAAGTATCGATGACCTGGCACAGGTTGGAAGAGCCGCTAGCCAGACTGGAAGAGATCTGCTGGTAATCTCCCGAAGGCCTCTGAACCAAGTGTCCAGTGGGTTGCTACATGGAACAAAATTGAGGCTGACGGAACGAAAGGACGATTTGAACAGCACCTCACCCCGGCCAGATAGGATAAGAGAGACGATCCATAGATGGCTCAATTCACATCGACCTGGTATCATTCTCCTTGATGGACTTGAGTACAGTGCTGGTATCTATGGCTCAGCCCAGATGCTTGAGGCGTTGGACGGAATCGTGGACCGAATCCGATTCGAAGAGCATCTTTTCATCGCCACCATTGATTTGAATTCATGGGATTTGCGCGACCAGCACAGGCTTCGAGCTACGATGGATCCCCTCCAATTACGTGATCTACAAGGGATTCATGCAGCGCTAGAGAAGCAACCATCTGAGAACAAGATCGAGGTCACAGATGGAGAGGAGACTACAGAAAGTACTTCGCAGATAGTGGAGAAAGAAGAGGAAGAAGAACCACTGATCAAGACAGTACCTGATGATTCAATCTCCAGCCAACCAGAGGTGAATCAAACAACACCCACTGAGCAACGGCGGGTAAATCCTGCTCTCATGGCAGAATTCCTAGATGATATCACAGATGATGTCGAGGAGAAGAAGACAGCACTCCCCGAACAAGTTGTCGAGAGAGAGATGGATCCTGACCTGAACATACAACCTTCGATCAATAGAACGTCGGCAAGACCTGTGGAGAAACTGAACAAAGCAAGCGAAGAGGTACCTGAAGAAGTGGTAGATGACACTGAGATGCAAAAGACTGGAACGTTGCAACAAGGTGCTCTACCAAACCCATTGGCATGGGAACCAAGCGTGCTTGAACATTGGAGCAAGGTTCCAGCTCCACCTGAGCGAATAGAACAAACAAGTGAAGAAATTCGAGATGCGACGCACGATGGATTTACAACCCGCCTCAAGAAGGAAGGAAGAACCAAAGAAATCTCGCCCATAAATAAACAAGAGAAGGGACCTAGAAGACCGACGACGAATCATGGAGTAAAGAGAAGGAAGGTCACACTACCCACCACATCCAATGCCCCTTCCCCTCCAACAAGGGCTGCAGTATCGACGGCAAGAGTTCAAGGAGAATTAGAGGTACTAGATGCAAAACATGTGTCGCACGGCGCGGTGATTCCAGAGGCCCCTGCTCCACTCGCAATCCTCCCAACAAAAAATGAATCACATGGTTCAGTGCTCCCAAATGCACCTGCACCCTTGGAAGAGAAACCTGCATTGAAAGCTAAGATATCTGCGATAGGGATGACGCGTTCAAAGCCCAAAGAATTCACAGGTGGACCTGAAACTAAGGTGCTGCCAGGACGTTCACAATGGGATAAAGCTGCCAGCAGAGCACGTACCGCTACTGTCCTTGACCCTAACCCCAGTGCACCACCTCCGAAAGAGCGAGGAAGGGCAATAGGGTTAGGCCGATTACGGAAGGCGAAGGAAATTCGATTTGAGAAGAAGAAGAAGAAGGAGAACGTTCTCGACGCCAATCCAGCGGTACCTCCGCCAAAATCCATGAAGCAAAACATTGGACTCAAGCCGATGCCGAAGACAATCGGCGTCCACCTCAAGCGAAAGGAGGCTGGTGACAAGGTCCTCGACGCAGCTCCTGAAGCCCCACCACCTAGAGTTGTCGATACGAACGTTGGACTCAGCCCCATGGAAGAGAAGAAGGGAGTTCATCTCAAGAAGAAGAAGGCAATCGACACATTCCGTGATGACATAGAGAGGGAGATCGAAATATGACTGACAAAGCCCTCGATCTAAAGGTGGCAATAGCAAGGACACAAGCACTTCTGGATGCCGATTCTGGAACTTCTGCGTCAGAGAGCAAAACGCAGCCTTCAATTCTCAGACATGTGCTCAGTGAGGTACGCCCACAACAATTCGGCATCGGAGCACAAATGGAAGAGGGAAAGGGCGCCATGATGCCAGATTGGCTCATAGACACCAACAACGTGAGTGAAGAGGCAGCCGACGCGGATATGAGCAACGACATAGGAGATATTGTTGATGAGATTCTCGGGCTCGGCGAGGGTGGTCGCCCAATATGGGAAGAAGTGCTTGCAGTGGGACGTACGGATGAGCCAGGACAACGAATGGACCCGCAGACAAGTGATGGATGGCCACCTGCATTCCTACGCGTAGATCACCTTACGTTTCGTCAATGGGTGACGTTACCGGAAAATAGAGCCGCTACACATGCCATCGAGGCCGTACTGGATGCACCAGCTACCCGAATGAATCCATTGGTCCTCATCGGTCCAGAAGGTTCGGGTAAGAGTCACTTGCTCCACGCCGCAGCTACCTCAATGCAACGGCGTGACCCAACCAGACTGGTTCGAAGAATCGATGGGGCCGTCCTATTGAGTTCGGTAGAGGTACCGAAGGGTTGGTCCGAGCATCTTCCTGATTCAAGCCTCCTCATCGTTGACGATCTCGATACAATCCAAGGTCGTGAAGACCTCATCGATGATCTCGGTGCAGCGATGGATTGGGCTCTGAATCTTGGCGTGCAGATCATCATCAGTGCAGGGTTGTGGAATGAAGAACACCTCGGCCATGGTCGAATGCGGCGAATCATTAGAGGTGCAGTCCCTATCGAATTGATGTCACTCTCCCGATCCAGCACGATTCTCCTCCTGCGGCGTCGAGCCATGTTGAGAAGAGTTCTCATCAGCGATCGACATCTCGAAGCGGTTGTTCATTGGGCCAAAGAGGACCTGAATGCTTCCATAGCAGCTTTCGATCGACTCTCACAGATGATTGATGCTGGACACATCTTAGAGGATGAGAAGGATGTCATTGATGCACTTGAAGGCCGACTTGAACGTCGCGCTGCAAAACCAAGAGAGGCTATGGCAGCAGATAGAGAAGCTGATGATATCCTCGATGCAAGCCTAGCCCGAGTCCACACCGATCGGCTTGAAGTTGAACTTGTCAACCTCGAAGATGATACTGAAAACATGGAGGCTGTCGACCTCTGGCCGATAGATGCTGAAGCTGCTGCTGCGGAAGCCGTAGCTGAAATCATATCAGATGATGATGAACGTGATTTGCAACGTTCAGAGAAACTCGACCCTCGCATTGGCGAACTCAGACGGCAGCGTATCGACAGAGAACACTGGGCTGGACGTGGAGCATTAGATGCAGAGGTCGAGCGACAATTGAATGCACACGAGGAAGCCAGTCTCACAACAACACATGCTGACTCAACCCTTAGACTTGGACTAGAGAACATAGCGTATGAAGTCGGACGAACCACAGATCAGGACAACCTCGATGGCCTTGGAAAGAATCTCGACGACCTATCGTCAGATGCCGAACGCCTGATCAAAGAAGACATCGATGAGTGGACTCCAGAAGGTGAATGGAATATACATGAAGAAGATGTCAACGTGGACGACCTACTCGACGATGGTGAGATTCATGACACATCTGCAGTCGTAAAGATGAGACAACTGATGGTTCCCACCGATGAGAGTGAAGAATAATCAGATTCGTTTGATACCCCGGCTGACCTGGTCATCACGGGACATCCAACCACGAATCGTGTTAGGGTCGATGAGAGGTGCATCAGGATCGTCGATACCGGGGCATTCTCGCTTGACTTTGGCCCAAGAACCCGGTGTTCTCAGATTCTCTCTCCACCATGGGAAAGCCTTGCATTGAGTAGGTTTGAACTCGTGGATGGAACATTTGGAGTCCTCCTCTAAATAGATGCACGCACCATCTGCTCGATGACCGAGAACAATGCGCCCATTACGTGATCGCGATGCTCGTTCCTTTACCCACCTCTTCGCATCAAGCCCCTCGTGCTGTGCGATTCGCTTGACCTCGTCTGCATTCAAATAGACAATACCACCATTGCTTGAACAACAGGCTCCACAGTCTGGTTGGCACTCAAATCGAAGGCCATCAGACCACCATCGATTACGAATAAGGACACATCCTCAGAAGTCGAAGGGGTTATCGAACTGATCAGATGATTCGGAACTATCTGTTTCCTTGTCCCTCTTGCGACGAGGAGGTTTCTTTGCAGGATCATAGTCAGAGGTTTCAATGAGATCGTGGTCAAGTTCAGCAGAACGCGGAGCAGCCCCGAATTCGTGAATCTCTGTATCATCTCCATCAGATGATTCTGTTCGGCCATCTCTCTGCAAGAATCGTTTCACTTTCAGGTTCATACGGGCAAGGAAACGGGAGTCACCTATGGCGATGAGGATAAATATCGTGGCAAAGAGTAGGACGACCACATCATCCTTAGAAGCATGAGGATATTCCACATCCATCGTGACTTTGCCACTACATGGTCCTTCAGTGAAGAAGGCGACCCATTCTATGTGACCTTCTGTATATTCACAACCAGGAGCTGCCACCTGTGCAGGAACACCAATGGTCATGTTGATCGCAGCCAAGAGAATCATGATGACTCCGAGCAAAGCGAGAAGGACTCGCCGGCCGGTCTGCAGAACACCCATCAAGCTGGGATGAACACGTCACACATAAGCAGTACGAGTCGGATGGACCTATCAGCGGTGTCATTATGAAACGAAGGTGCATCGAGACACTGTGACCCCCGGAGATGACTTCCTGTTCAAGGTCAAGGAATCACACCTCGATACAGGACTGCGAGGCATTCCTGTAGGAACCTGCAGAACCTCCAGTGTCGATCCCATCGAAGGAGTACATTATGTTGGTATCCCGGTGCGGGAGACAGTTGATCGAGCCCCGGCTGAGGTAGTATACCTGCTATTGCATAAGCGGTGGCCAAGCAAAGACGAACTTCATGGCTTTCTCGGCCATCTCGACCGTTTAGCCCATCCACCAAAGGCCGTCGGGAGAGTCATAGAGGCTCTGGGTGGAAGTGTTCATCCAATGAAAGTTCTCTCCATTGGAATAGAGATTCTCATCGAGGAGAATGAGGGGCTTGAACCCCTAGATGAAGTGATGGCTGTCATCGCCAGAATGCCATGGCTGATGGCTGCAATACATCGGCTTCGCCTTGGACAAAGTCTGCCTGAACCAGTAGGTCTCAAGGATGGAATCATCTCAGCCTTCATCACTGCACTCGACCCTCCATCGAAGATTGATAGGAGTGGTATGGCGAGCATCCTCAAGACCTTCTACATCCTTCATCTTGATCATGGGGGAGGGAATCTCTCCACCTTCACTGGCAAAGCTGTGGCCTCGAGCCGGGCCGACATCACGGCTGCGCTCTCATCCGCCATGGACGCCCTTTCAGGACCATTGCATGGACGTGCGAACCAGTCCTGTCTTGAGTTCGTCCAACGAGTTGGTTCAGATGACCCAGTTCAGGTTGAGGAGTTTGTTCGCAATGAGATTGCTGCGGGGAAACCAATCTACGGTTTTGGCCATGCTGTTCTGAGAGCTGAAGATCCAAGGGCAACCCTGCAACTCGAGGTAGGTGAGAGAGTCTGCCCAAACGATCCACTGTTCAAGATACTGAAGACCCTACGCGAGGTTGCCTCCAGAGTGCTTGCTGAAAATCCGAGGATCTCGAATCCGAATCCTAATGTCGACCTCGTCTCAGGTACTCTGTTGCAGTCAGTTGGCTTCACAGATGCCGAGACATATACGACATTTTTCGGGTGGTCTAGAGTCTCTGGCATAGGAGCACAGATTCTTGACGAACGAAATGCACGTGATGGAAAAGGTGTGCCAATCTATCGACCAAAGTACATCCACAAGCCTGTCGAATGAACTCATACAAGTTCAGGTAGTGGCCTGCTGCTAGCGCCAGAGCCACGATGGCCGATGACCCTGACAACCTCCCACGGTAGCCGGTCGTCGCTTGATTCAGCCATCAAATCGTCAACTGTCCGCGTCCACTTCCAACGCTCAGACCATTCCTTCATCTGACGGACCTGCTCTTTGGCAGACTTGAGGTGCCAAGGTTCGACTTCCTCGATAAGACGTTGCTGCAGCGTTCGACCAATGTCGCCTCGAGTGCTACGAAGTTCCTTCTCCTCCTCAATGGTCAAAGATTGAGTGGCCGGGCGAGTCCAACGCGGAACACCTTCATGGTCATGGGCAACAAATTCAGGTGATTCATCACATATCAGAGATATTCCAAGGTCACGCATCCGCCATTCCAACTGCAGTCTACTCGGAAACACCTGAACAGGAAAGCCTCGGCGAAGGCGTTCAAGACGCATTGATGGCTTTCCATATAGACCAACACTTCGCCCAAACACCACCCATCTAGAATGTGGAAGAAGATAATTCAGAGACATAGGTAGGAATGGTGACCCTTCTCGCTGATGAGTGGCGAGTGAACGCCTAAAGGGATGAAAAAAGAAGGCAGGGCCAGCTCTTATGCGCTCGACCAGAGGACCGCCCCAAGGTTGAATGCAAGGTCTCAGCACTGTGGAAGGAAGGTGCTCCATTCCGGCATTTTTCCTAGCTCGCAGAAGTTGGTTCGAAAAGCAAAGCACCGCCAGATTATGGACAGGGACCTCAAACCTCTCGATCACCTCTCCAAGTACTTTGAACATGGAAGTCAGATGTTCACGGGGTCCTCTCGAAGAGAACCAGCCTCTCGTCAGGCCTGCTCCAGGATACGGTAATTTCAACTCGATATCAACCAATTTCGGTTGATTCTTCCACATGTCTAGAAATCTATTGGAATTCAGAAGGTCACTGAGCAGGGGAATACCAACGCTCTGCAGTTGTTCCCCCGTATAATGTTCCACAAACCCGGTCCCCCCGAGAGACTTCTTTGCTGATGGATGCAGTCTGCGATCATGGTAAATTGCCAGATCACTATCGGATGTCAAACGGATGTCAAACTCAGTACCATCGAACTGTTCCATACCTGCAACAATTGAGGGGAGGGTGTTCTCGACGTGCATAGGTTCACCGAATCATGTGGTTGGAATCTGTGGTTCATGAGATGATACGGACCACGCAGCAACCGTACCTTGCGAGCCAGGAACGAGCCTATCGACAAGAATACCAATCTCAAATAGGACCACCATAGGTAGGGCAACCATCCCCATAGAGACTGGATCAGGTGGCGAGAGCATGGCTCCGAGG
>CAZMJD010000013.1:0-18596 GCA_964566385.1 uncultured Candidatus Poseidoniales archaeon
TCACGGTGATGTTGTCTGGTGTGTTGGTGACCATTGGTGAATGACATCCATTGCTGAGGATCGGTGTTCCAGATGGTGTGTCGTCACATTGGTCGATGTTATCGCCCATACCATCACCATCTGAATCAGCCTGTTCAGACCCATTGTATGGGAAGGCATCGACTGAATCATTGGCTCCATCTCCATCATCATCAGGATCAGCGTTGTCACCTATCCCGTCACCGTCTAGATCAGCCCATTCATTCGGGTCCAACGGGAATGCATCCATCACATCATTGACAAAATCATTGTCGTCATCATCGTCGACAGCATCGTCGAGTCCATCGCCATCGAAATCATTTGTCTGAGTGCCGTTGCTCACATCAAAGCAGGCGACATCCGAATCGAGCAGAGTTGCTCGGTAGTCATCTGCGACGTGATATAGGTCGACCACGAAGCAGTACCACCCTGCATCCAGACCCGTCCAGTTAGAATGTTCCTTGCTTGAGTTCTGCCACGCCGTCCAGTTGACCATATTGTCGCCCGAATCATCTCTGATTTCCAACCGTGCTGAAAAGTTACTCTCTGAATTCCACCACGAGCAAGGAATATTCGAACATAATACCCACGTGACTGAGTAATTCGTTCCAATCACAAGATCATGTGAATCGATTGTCGCTCGTACGACATCTCCTTTGGTGTAGTTGGTCCAATCTGTACCGGCAACCACACTTGGTCCCGCAGGTGTCGTGTCGTTCGAGGCCGTGACGCTGAAACAGGACCAATCTGAGTCAAACCAATAGGGCATCGGGCTGTTGTTGTCGATTCGATATAGACTCACATCGAGACAGTAGTAGTATCCACTCATCAATCCGCTCCAGTTGAGCGATTCGTAACTCGAATTGTAGTATGCTGTCCAGTTGAACCACCCGTAGTCCACGAAAGTACCGTCCATATAGAGCGTCCACTCCAAGGAGTAGTTCGTGCCGATAGTCAGGTTGTGTGAATCAACCCATGCCCATGCGGTACTGCCGTTCGTGTAACTGGTCGATGAGGTGTTCGCCTGCACCCATGGCACCGGATCAGATACCGTCGTGTTGTTCGAGGCCGTGACGCTGAAACAGGACGTCGCGGTCGCCGGAGGCCAAGAACTGCTACCGTTGCTGTGGATTTGATACAGTTCAACATCAAGACAATACCACCCAACGCCCAATCCAGTCCAGTTGAGGCCGCCAGTATAACTGTAACTGCCGTATGCGGTCCAGTTGAACCAGCCTGAATCAACTGACGTGAAGACCGCCATGTGATCCTTGGCAAGGTCCCATTCCAAGGAGTAGTTAGTGCCGTTAGTCAGATTGTATGAACCGATCCACGCCCGCACAGTACTGCCGTTCGTGTAACTGGTCGATGAGGTGTTCGCCTGCACCCATGGCACCGGTGTCGTCGTATTTCCACCTCCAGTGCTGGCGTTGGTCACGCTGAAACAGGCGTTATCCCAACCAAGCCAGGAACTGCTGCCGTTGTTGTGGATCTGGTACAGATCCGCATTGATGCAATACCACCCTGTGACTAGAACGGTCATGTTGACCAATTCATAGTTCCAGCTTCGGTGAGCGGTCCAGTTCCGATAGCCAGAATCCACTAGCCAGAATCCCATAGTTCCTCCATCCTTCAGAGTCCACGATATGGAGTAGTTCGTGTTGTTCGTCAGATTGGTTGAATCGATCCATGCACGCACGGTGCTGTTGACGGTATAACTGGACGCGACGTTACTGATGCTGACCGTCGGTACTGGCGTTGTCGTGCTGTTCGAAGAACTGACTCTGACCGATTTATAATGCGTCGATGTGGTGCTGTTCACGGTTGAGATTCGAACATACATCCACTGGGAATACCCAGAACTGCTGACCCATGATGGCATTGTAGCAGTGAAATTGAATTGTTCAGTACTCGAGTTCTGATATGCGGTCCAGTTTCGGTAATATTTCACAGATCCACTCCATGCCTCCATAGTATACGCGGTGTTCAGTGTGAGATTGCTGACGCTAACGTTCACATTGATTGTATCCCCTTCTGTGTAATTGGACCGATCAGTAGTGATCGTGACTGGCAGGCTCATGGATTTACGATAAATGGACACGTATGCGCCTGTGTACGATACCGCCACGCCAGATCCATTGCTCAATGTCACGTTCAGGTAGAAGTTACCTGCCTTATTTGCAGTGAAATTCCACCACTCGAACGCCGCACTTACGCCTGTCCAATTCCTTGAGTAGGTGTTGTTGTCAAAGGTCCAGTTCAGCGTGTAACTCTCGTTGACATCTAGGTTCGATGAATTCAGAAAGATGCTGACTTGGTCACCAATTGTGTAGTAATAGTAAGTGCTATTCACACTCACAGAAGGTGACGTGACTGTGAACAAATTACTGTAGTATGTATTGGATGAGGTGCCCCCAGTGCTGCTCGAAGTGATGCGCACGTACACAAACTGAGACATCATAGATGTCGATGCAATGGCTGTGAAATTGAATTGCTCTGAGCTTGTGTTCTGATATGCAGTCCAGTTCCGATAATCGGTCTGTGACCCCATCCATGCTTTCATGGAATAGTTAGAGTTGAGCGTCAGATAACTGACACTGACATTGACCTGTATCGTGTCGCCTACAGCATAGGCTGACTTGTCTGTCGTGATTTGAACTGACAAAGACCGGGTGTAGATCCAGATATATCTGTATGAATTCCACGTAGATGATCCATTGCTCAATGTCACGTTCAGGTAGAAGCTACCTGCCTTATTTGCAGTGAAATTCCACCACTCTGTGTTCGAGCTCGATGTGGCAGTCCAGTTCCTTGAGTAGGTGTTGTTGTCAAACGTCCAGCTCAGTGTGTAACTATCGTTGAGTTTCAGATTCGACGAGTCCATCTTGATGCTGACTTGATCGCCAGGGTAGTACCAACTTCGATTTGCACTCACGGACACAGATGGTGATGTTGTATTCGATGAGTTGCCACCAGTACTGCTCGAAGAGATGGAGATCCACGTATTCTTTTGCACCCAAGAAGACGATGACGTCCACAATTTGACGACGACATATTTGTAACCCGATGAATTCACTGCAGTGAAATTGAACTGCTCAGAACTTGAATTCTGATATGCAGTCCAGTTACGTGAATAATTTTGAGAGAATCCAGAGATCCATGCATCGATAGTGTATGTGTTATTGATGGTCAGCCCGCTGACGCTGGCATTGACCATGATCGTATCACCTGGTGAATAACTCGATTTGTCAGTGGTGATGGTGAGCATAGGGGCTGATGAGGTGTTATTCCCCCCTCCAGTAGTTGACGTAGGAGTCGAGGAAGCGGTGACGGCGGGTAGGGCTGCCGCGGCAGATGCGACGAGAAGAAGGACGGTGAATGTGAGCGCGGAGCGGCGATTCATCGATACGTTTGTTCGGGGCACAGGTCCCCTGAATCGGGTCCATTTATATGCTTGAGGGGAAAAAAAATCAATCTCGATGATAGGGTGAACCACGCTCAATTTCGCTGAGACGCCAGAGTTGTTCCATCAATACCGCACACGCCATATCCTTGGTGAATGTTATGCGAGAAAGAGACAGACGTATCGCCTTGGGCATGAATCCCTCTGGGAATCCATCTGTAGGTCCGATGACCAGATGTGATGTCCTTGAATCGATCTTCCATTCAGACCACAACCCCGACAACTCATCTGTATCCATCATCACTCCACCTTCATCGAGCAGGATGACGGCTCCTGTCAACTCCTTGATCATGGAGAGATATCTCGCATCTGACAAGGCGTGTGTCTGTAATGTCACACCGCGTTTATCTAGACGCTGTGCGTACAGACCGGTCAGTTCACCGGCCTCGCGCACTGATGCCTTACCACATCTGTGGACCACGACACGACCCATATCCGACCCATACTTCGTTGCTGGATAAGTCCCTCGACCGGTAAGACACATAGCGGACCGATGGGCTGGATGACCATGGGATGGTGGCCGTTCGGCAAGCGTGCTTCCAAGTCCCAATCTGCCGGTTCGGGCCAGCCCGAGAAGATCATCGCTCCGACAAGTCGTCAACGTCTCGATGAATTGCGACAGATTTGTGCTGGTGCATATGAGCAGCCAGAGGGTGGGCGCATACGGTTGCGAGAAAATCTCATTGAATGGGAGGATGCGTTAGCGTCCGGTGAATTGACTGATACGCTTCACGATGGGCTTTCCAGACGAGCACGCCTTCTCATTCGAGCTGATGATGATGAATGGCGAGAGCGCATCGAGGACGAAGCCTTCTGGCAGCCAGGCTGGCGCCTCGATGAGGAGGGCTGAACATGCTCAGTGAAGTGGCCATCGCAGGTGCTGGCATCGCACTTCTTTTGATGTCCAGAGGACAACCCTTCCCCGAGATTTCACGCGGTTTTGGTCTCACCATCCTTGTGATAGGAGCTGTCTTCTTGTTATCCCGGGGTGCGGGCAGACCGTTCAACGAAGAGGTTGGAGCCACTATGGCAATCATTCTCGGTGGAATTGGCGTGACTGTTGGCATCCGTCATCTGGCCCGTACCCATCGGGATGTGCTGGTAGCACCTATCGCCTCAATTCTGCTAGCGTCAGGCACCATCCTCTTACTTGCGGCATTATGGGATCGCGAAGCTCCTCTTTTCGATCATCTGAGTGGTTTTGCGCTCGCTGTGTTCGTCTCAGGACTTTCTCTCTATCTGGTCTTCCGAGGCCTTCTCATTGGTGGCCTGCAGCGAGGTTGGTCACAAGCTGGCCTACGGCAACTCCATCGTGGCCTGATCGATGGGCCGAATGGTGCAGTCTCCTGTTTCGAGCGGGCTTGGGACCCGCTCGATGAGTCACTTGATGCAATGTCTCATGCAGCCCTAGTCAAGATCCATCGTCACATGAAACGCGAAGATGAAGCAGAGAAACATCAACATCTTCTCGATTCACTTGGAGGTTGGGATGTGATTGATGTGACGTGGCTCGAAGTCATCGATGAACATCTGGGTAGGTCTTCTTCTCCTTGAGCTTCTGGATGCATTCATGGCGTTCGTCTTCATCCGACCCTCATGGATGGCGCCCACAGGGTGACGACAGGAACCGGCGATGATGGTACCACTGGCCTTGTTGACGGGTCTAGGACCAGAAAGACCTCCCCACGAATCGAGATGGTGGGTCTGCTCGATGAGGTCAATGCGACTCTTGGCATGGTCCGTGCAGGTATCGAGAACATGCGTCCGACTCATGCCGATGGCGGCCCACGGCATACTGTCCAACTTGTTCGACGGCTTGACGCCCCCCTCATTGCCATCCAGAGCGATCTGTTCGACCTTGGAGCAGAGGTGGCAATCCCAGATGGGAAGAATATCGAAGGCATCGAACTCCTCGATTCGGATCGAGCAGAGAGTCTCCTCGAGCACATGGATGAGATGTCGAAGGATCTGACTCCTCTCACCTCATTCATACTACCAAGCGCCCCTGATATCGCTGCACGACTTCATATCGCTCGTTCAGTGACACGTCGTGCAGAGCGGGGGGCGGTCGCTACTGAAGGTCTACGTGAGGAGGTAGCGATCTATCTGAATCGTCTCTCAGACTGGTGTTTTGTAGCATCCAGATGGGTGACATCCACCCTTGGATTTGATGAGACCGAGTGGGTACCTTTGGCCAAGCGTGACGCTCGTCGCCCTCTTGATGACTCATGAGAGGTTGTGCTCATTCAACCATGTCTGTGCTGCACGTAACACCCTTTGAGGTCCTTCGTGTGTGAGTCGTTTAGCAGCAGCATCCCATTCGAGCCAAGCATACTGCTCATGTTCATGTGAGAGCGTCACACTCATCACCTCGGTCTGAGCAATGAACCAGAACACCTGCTTGTTTCGCTTGCGACCCTTGCGCGTGTAGGTGTATTCTGTTCTCTCTCTGAATCCATCGATGATCCTAGCGTCAGAGATACCACTCTCTTCACTCAGTTCACGCAATGCTGACTCTTCGTATGACTCACCTTCTTCGATGTGGCCTTTTGGAAAGTCCCAGTGGCCACCTCCTGGATGCTGAAGCAGCAGGACCGAACCGAAGTTCACCAACACGACTCCAGCAGATGTCTCCATGACGAAGGGTCAGCCAAGGGTGTAGTAAGTAGTTGTCCAATCAGACACCGTCAAGTTCAGCATCATACAGACCAGAACAACTGTGGCGACCCATCGGGTTTCGATATACAGCGGTTCATGTTCCACCTCGGAGTCGCCTGCAGGAGTGGTGTCGAACCATGCTGCAAGAGCGATGAGCGAAGCTAATGCGATGATCACATCTGAACTTGGACGATACTGTATGCGTGGAAAAATCGTCGCAGTGAGTGCGGCTCCAACATACCAGTCAGGCGTCACGCTGTATTTCTTGATGTGCTGAAGATATGTCTCGATAGCATCTGGCAACATCAGTGAATAGAACAGGCAGAGGACGACATCGGTTCGCATCGGAGGGAAGGAGGATGTCGGCCCGAACAGACCGAGGATGTGCATACAACCGAGCAGCGTCATGAAACTTGGAATTCCATATCGAATACGACTCGTCGTATCAGGTGAAAGTATGGCTGCGAGTGCGATGAATCCCCCGACGATGAGTGTGAATCCGAAAGATGGCAGATTGAATCGCTCATCGAGATAGCGTTCCTTCGGCAATAGAATAGTCAGAGCCGTCGATACCGGTTCATCAGCATCCATGTCCGCGGCAATGCCGCCTGCATGTGTATCATGCTCGATACCTGCCCCATATATCACCCAGAGAACGCTAACGAGGAACATCAGGATCGGTCCGAGAACCAGAAAGATGCGCCGTTGTAAAATCCCCTCGTTGATGATTCCGAGATAGAGCAACAGTGGTATGATCATCATCATTGAGATGAGTGGATTGACAAGCCCACATGTCGCCCATGCAATGGAAGATACAATCCATTGTTCACGACGTTGATTGGCATGACTACCAATGATGAATAGTGTGATGGTGGACCATGCAAAAATTTCTGGAATCAGAATCTGTTGACGGAGAATCTGCCAACGGAATGTTCCGAGTAATGACGAATCATAGACTCCGAAGATCAAGATGAGGAGGATCAAGGAAGGGACTGGTCGCATCTTCTTGACAACAAAATATGCAATTGCAACCTGACCCAGAAGAATAGGCCATAGGTGTCCAGCAGACGCCAGATGGCCAATAGGAGCCCATGCATCATGGAACAGAAGCCAGGCGTGCATGCCTCGCGGATACGCAGCGAACGGATATCCCGAAACATCACCCACACCAAAGGCGGCAACAGCTCTGACATGGTCAGTGACATCCATGATGGTGGTCAGGTCACCTAGGTGTACAGCACGCAAGAGCATGGATGCACCAATCACCAACCATACTTGTCCTCCTTGACGGATGATTCGAATCAGATATTGCGTATCATCGATGAACGACCCCATTCCTCCTTTTGCAGCTGCCCATAAGAGGAGTAACAGGTGGGTACTCCATGTCATAGCATTGTTCGGTTGTCCGGTGAGAAAGAAGAGAAGATGATGAACGAAGATTGGACTCATCATTGCACAACCTACAGCGATCATGAATTGCTGTGGTGTTCTGTTCTGATCACCCCAAAGGAGGGTACGGAACGCCGAGGCGGACAGCAGGTGCCACCCTGCTAGAACTAGGAGCACGCAAATTTGCCCAATGGCGATGGTAACTCCCACAACTCCTTGACCCTCTGAGTGCTTTTCACCTTCATGGCAGAACTCAGAAGAGAAGTTGACGCAGAAGGAACCATTTCGAGTGCATTTTCTCTTGGGCTTCTTTCGATGCGATCATCTCAGTGAGCACCTCTTGCAATTTCGGTTTTCGGCCAGCTTTCTTGATCATCCAGTTGACAAGCCATGTTCTCTTCAACATCTTCTGCATACGATGTGAATTCGAAAGCTCAGCACCCAATGTCGTCCAGACTGCGTTCTGATAAGCCAGACCTGTTGTGATATCCCATACTTTTCTCCCATCATCGTCTTTCTCGATTGTGCCCCAAGCTTCGCACATCAATCTTGACGAGACGAATGCATTACCTATTCCTTCACCACTGAATGGATCGACTAGGCTGGCACTGTCTCCGATGCAGGCTATTCCGTTGCCGAACATTCTGCGAGGTTGCAGTTCCTTTCCATCTCTAGGCGACCCGAAGGGCAACTGCCATCCACTATTGGAGCCTTCAACCATGGTTGCATCCGCGAATCGCTCTTTGAATACTGGATGCTCATGGATGATATGATGCTGAATGGCGCGCAATTTTCCCTTACGTTTGTCGAGTTCAGATGCAAGCATCCCACATCCTACATTGACCTGACCACCAGAGGTTGGAAACAGCCAGAAATATCCTGGTATCACATCATAGAGAAAGTGGATCTCGATAGCCCCATCATTACCTTCACATCCCTTCACATTCGTCCAGTATTCTCTCCATCCTCCACATGTGTGTAAACGGTCAGTGTATGTCCCATTGTATGTCTCTTTGAGCAATGCACGGGCGACAGGACAGTTCGCACCAGCCGCTCCAACGATCAGGTCAGCGAAGTAGGTGAGTTGTTCTCCATCTACGTTCACCTTCACGCCCTCAGCGCGGCGCAGGTCGCCAGTTCCAGGTCCTGGATCGTCATCGGAGTCGACACCTGACCAGATGACTGCACTGACTTTGGCGCCTTGGACGACAGCACCATCGGATGCTAGTACGATCTCATTCGCTCGCTCGAACACGAGCCAATCGAATTGCTTGCGTGGGAGTGCATAACCTGATTCCAGCCGTTCGACCTCATCCTCTGGCAACGGGATGTTCACAGTATGACCCTTTGGTGCTCCAAAGACGATCGATGTGACTCTGAAATGCGGACTCTTCTCAAGCTTGTTCTTCACACCCATCTCGTTGAGATGCCACAGACTCTTTCCCCCAACTGCATCCCCACAAATCTTGTCGCGTGGAAACACCCCTGCATCCAATAAGAGGACCTTTTCCCCTCTTCGAGCGAGGTCAACTGCTGTCGACCCTCCTGCAGGACCACCTCCAACGATGATGACGTCAAACCTCGCCCCATCTTCGGGAACTTTCCCGGAATCGATGGACTCGGTCCACCACTCGCCTTCCACTGCCACCAGAATGGTCGATGCGGGTCAAGGTCAAGAACGCCACGTTCCAAAGCCATATGTGAGGAGACAGGACCAGAGTCTGCTGTAGGTGACCAGATGGCGTATACTGATGTCAGTGCTGAAGAGGTGACCAGGCTACTGATAGCCGCCGAATCACCCTCTTTGAGAAAGATACAACCACTCGCAGGAGGATGGGCGAACTCGAACTATCTGCTCACCCTTGATGATGATTCACAACTCGTTCTGAAGGTATGGAACGAGAGGACTCCAGATGAAGTGGCACAGATGACTGAACACACTTGCTGGCTTGCTGAACATGGTGTACCTACTCCAGTTCCATTGCTGTTGAGAAATGGGGAACGAATGCTCGTCGAGAACGATCTGGCTTGGATGTTGATTCCTTACGTGGCAGGAGGATGGCTTCCTTCAGACTCCTCCTCTCTCTATGACCTTGGTCGAGTGCAGGCAGAGTTGCATCAGGTTCCTGTATGCGAAGGCCTCTCCCCAACGTTTGCTATCGGCTATGTGCTCTGGGACCGACTCGTTGAAGACGGTCGAGAAAACGGAACGATGACACCATTTCTCCATCTGCTGGAAGAGGAGGCGGCCCGTCTCAAGCAGAGGATTCCACCAGATCTTCCTAGTGGAATCATCCATGGAGACCTGTATCCTGACAATGTGATCGGTCGAAAGGGGGAGGTTCTCGCCTTGCTCGATTTTGAGGAGATCTGTATCGAGTCCTTCGCGATGGATCTTGTAACGACCTTTGTTGGATTCGGTTGGAAGGATGGTGCAGCAGTTCCTGAATTATGGGATGCGTTGCTGGCAGGATATCAGTCAGTCCGTCCATTGACCGATGTTGAGCATGCTTCACTTCCTGACCTGCACCGCTATGCTGTTCTGGCAGTCGCCGCTTGGCGTTATTGGCAATTCGTGATCAATATCCCAGGTACTGAGCATACCGACCGATACCGAGAGATGGCCGAACGTTTGGACAAGCCTCTGCCGTTCTGAAGAATGGGTATGCATTGGATACGGCGGTTTTGAAAGAGTACGGCCGGATGCGTGAGCGATGGCAGGCCTGATGATCGTCGAGACGACGCTGCCAGGAGGATGGTCCGATTCCGAAGTCCTCGTTTGGGTCAAATCAGCAGCGGGGAGGTCCTCTTGCGTCCATCGTAGCAAAGTACGCTCGACCTATGCTTGGGATGGTGAAGTCTGTGATGACGACGAGTGGTTCGTCCGAATGAAGGTCAGCCCGACAAGGCTGGATGAACTTGTGAGAAACATCACAGAACATCATCCCTATGATGTTCCAATGATTCTGACTCATTCGATTGCAGCCTCTGATGGATATGCCGAGTGGGCTGAATCCTCAACCATCGATGAATGACTCTAGAACCTCATACAAGTGGTTCAAGTCTTCCTCGGTCACATAGTGCTGTAATGAGACACGTATGATCATCTTCTCTCCAAAGGATTGGACCACTACCTCGATTCGATGCTTATCTGCAAGCAACAACTGTAGTGGATGCTCAGCCGGTATTGCTCGACCTTGAGACGGAACGTGATTCCAGCATTCCTTCCATGCAGCGGGGAGTTCGACAGCAGCCAGATGGCCGACCATAGACCTTGGTGCAATGGGTGTGGCTCCGAGCAGATCATGCAGTCTGTCTCTGAAATCTCTAGCTCTCTCCGTGTTTTGTTCTCTCAAGCCATCCCATCCTTGTGGATGTAGGCCAGCCATGAATTCGATGGCGAATGGGATGACTAACCATGGTGAAGGATCGCGAGTACCAGTCCACAACATCGCCTGATGAAATGCTTCCTTTGCATTGCGATCATTCTGCCAACCATGAGAGACGGCTAGTGGTGTGATGTCACTCTGACGATCGGGACGCACATGTAACAGTGCAGCACCTTTTGGGGTGCACATCCACTTGTGCGCATTACCGACATAGTAGGATGCACCAAGTCCATCGAGGTCGAGATCGATCTGACCGGGTGTATGGGCACCATCGACGAGTACGCGTATTCCCCGTGATTCAAGGATTGGAACAATTCTCTCTACGGGGAGGATGAGTCCAGGCGTGCTTGAGATGTGATCGATCATGAGAAAGGTCGTCGATGAAGGCAGACCGTCAACAATAGCCTTCACGACGTTATCTTCTGTGTCCACAGGTAGGTCGAGTGAGAGAGTGGTGAGCTGAGTACCATATCTTCCAGCGACATATTCTGCAGTTCTCGTGCACGCCCCGTAGGAATGATTCGTGATTACGATATGATCAGAGGTTGTCCATGGGAGACTACGCAAGACTGTGTTGACACCTTCTGTGGCGTTACTGACCAGTGCCAAGTGTGATGGGTCACTGCCCACGAATGTAGCGAGTGCCCTGCGTGCTTCATCGAGAGCTGGAGCAGCACGATTGGACATGAATTGGACCGGCTGGCGTTCTAATTCATCTTGCCAACGCCTTTGTTCAGTGAGGATAGGAACAGGTGCTGCCCCGAAGGATCCATGATTGAGATACGTCCATGATGGATCGAGTCCCCATGGAGATGGTTCGGTGACCGTTCATCCCTCTCGATCAGGTCGCCGCAGAATGAAGTACACTAACGACACGGGTACACTAACCAAGGCTACTATCGTGGCGACAAAGATGAGAGTATCAGTGATCCCTTCCTCCTCAACCGTTTCTGTCCAGTTCTGCCCAGGAACGTTGATCGTCGAACCAGCCCACATATCTCCTGCTGGTGATTCATCACCGTTGACAGCATTCCCATAGGCTCTCACCTCGATGAGAAAGACATCACTGTCTGGTGCGGTCCATGTGAGATTCCACGAATATTGCTGGGTGCCTGTGCTCGTATGAGTCGCTTCCATGCTCTGTTGTGCAATCTGTATTGCATTATCGCCAGTATTCTTACTCAGAGTACCGCCTCCGACGCGCAGGTTGAATCCTCCATGATTCACTCCACCTGCCTCAGGTCCACCAGTGATAGTGACAGTCAATGAGTAGTTCTGTGATACATTGTAGACACTTGGCAGACCTTCAATGGTCACAGTGACATCGTTACTTGGTGCACTGCCATGGCAAGCACATCCGTTCTTGATGAACTCCCCATGTATGCCCTCGTGATGTGCAGTGACAAGAGTTCCAGTGGTCACAAGGATGAGGAGTGTGATGAGAAGGCAGAATCTTTCTTTCACAGTCTTGCCACCCAACATCTCAGAAGGTGGGGTCGAAACCTTCCAATTCCTCTGATATTCGAAGTAGCCTGTTGTATTTCGCTGTACGGTCAGAGCGTGCAGGTGCTCCAGTTTTGATCTGTCCACACCCACAACCTACAGCTAGGTCTGCAATGGTCGTGTCTTCGGTCTCACCACTACGGTGTGACATGACAGTCGCCCATCCGTTTTCAGCAGCGAGTCGAATCACCTCGAGTGTCTCAGAGATCGTTCCAATCTGATTGGGTTTGATCAGAATGGCATTGGCTGCGTCGGTCTCAAGACCTTGGGCAAGTCTCTCGATGTTGGTCACGAACAGATCATCTCCAACCAATTGCACTCTTCCTCCATCGGTTCGTGTGAATGCTGACCACGATTCCCAATCATCTTCTGCGAATCCATCCTCGATTGATACGATGGGGAATTCATCGATCCAACTTCGATACACCTCCATCAGACCAACCCCATCGATCGTCTTTCCTTCGAAACGGTAGTTGCCGTCCTCGAAGAATTCAGAGGCTGCGACATCCAATGCGATTGAAAGATCAGTCCCTGGTCGATATCCCGCATTCTCGATGGCTTGTACGAGTAACCCAAGTGCCTCCTTATTCCCATCGAGTGTGGGTGCAAATCCACCTTCATCCCCTAGTGAGGTTGACAGATCCTTCTCCTTGAGAATCTCCTTGAGTGCATGATATGTCTCGACACCTGCTCGCAATGCCTCTGGAAAGATGTCGAAACCATGTGGTACGACCATGAATTCCTGTACATCGAGCCCATTGCTGGCGTGTGCACCTCCGTTGAGGATATTCATTTGTGGGACGGGCAGACTTGGATGAGCAAGTCCTCCGACATAGCGCCACAGTGGTTGACCCATGTAGTCCGCCGCAGCGCGTAATACTGCCAGACTGACTCCGAGAATCGCATTAGCCCCAAGCTCACTCTTGTTCGGTGTCCCATCAATCTCGAGCATCACCTCATCGACGAGGATCTGGTCGGTTACAGGAAGTCCAGTGATGGAAGGCTGGATGGTCTCGATAACATGATCAATGGCTCCATCAACCCCTTTTCCTCCCCAATCGGGGTCATCGACATCCCTGAGTTCATGCGCTTCATGCGCCCCCGTCGATGCTCCTGAAGGGACGAGCGCTCGCCCGTGCAGATTTCCATCAACGAAGCAATCGACCTCAATGGTAGGATTTCCCCGACTGTCGAGGACCATCCGCGCCCCGAGGCCGCTGATCAGACCCTCATCCATGAGCCTGCGAACCACAGGTTGCGCTCAAACCCTGCGGTCGTATAGGACCGGGTTGAATCGGACAACTACGTATTCGACGGCGGGTCCTGCCCGCTATCGCTGACTACTGTGACTATTGGAGGTGCTTGTTGCGCAATGACGGGTTGTTGTCCAATGACGGGTTGTTGTCCAATAACGGCTTGTTGCATGACGACTGGCACTGGATCGTCATCTTCTCCCAGAACCACCATGAGTCCTCCGATAATGAGGAAGAGCAGGCCACATCCACACATTAGGGCGCCGAGCGCAAGGCTGCCCAATCCTTCCAGAAGTTGTCCAAGGATTGGATCATCATACGTCACCCATACTGACATATTCGATTCGAATACCATTGTACCTGAATAGCACGCAAGACAAGCTCGCCCTACTTTGATCAGTCCTCTTTCTTTGTGATCGTAATTTCGATTCTCTTCCTTTGTTTCGCATCCTTCAGCCGCGAATCCTTCACTCTTCTCTGATGGGCTCGTCTCATAATAGAACGAACCATTCAGTTCTCGAGCCTCCTCTCCCCAAAACTCCTCATCACTGATTTCAGGATGCGATAGTATGGTGATGTTGATCTTCTCACAGTGATCCCACACTCCGTCCTTATTCTCATCACTATATGTTCCTTCCATCCAGAATGTAACACCTACCTCACCTTGTCCATCTTCATCGTTAAGTGTGATTGAACCATTCGTCACATTCTCAAGACTTGGTAGTTCATCTGATGAGAATGGATCATAGACTCTTTCGAATTCACCAAAACCACTTCTCACACTGAGGATTCCACCAATAATGAGGAGTGCCCCGATACCGAGCGTGATTTTGACCGAAGTGCGCATGGTTGAGCGAGTTCTCACCATGCTTTGACCTCTTCGTACCGACTCATCATAAGCAGAATCTCTTCTTTATCGGGTGTGGGGACACCTTCCTCTAGTAGTGTTCGTCGCCATGATATCGATTGGTTGCGCATCATCCTATTCGCCCTTCTCATCTGGTTCCATTACGCAGTTTTCTCTTTGGGTCAACTCAGGGGCGAGAAGAGTAGCATGGAGGTGTTCAACCTCCCTCTTTTCTTCATTATCAGTGTGATGCATCAATGGAGGCTTGCAGCCCTATTCGTGATTTCGGGCATGGGTACTGCCTTTGCCTTTCGACGCAGGACTTGGAAGATGTATGTCAGAGAGAGAGGCACTCGCTTAGGCATTCCACTTCTGTTTGGCACCTACATTCTGTGGATGGGGATCTTTACTCCCATCGATACCACCCGGCGTCTTTTCTCACTCTTCCCAGGTTCTGAATCAATGCCTTATGGACATCTATGGTTCATCTATAATCTGTTGATCTATTCGCTGTTGTTGACCCCACTTTTCGTTCACGTCAAGAATAACCCTGACAGCAAGGTCATCCGCTTCACTCGCTTCATTCTTCAGATGCGGTACGGTCTGGGCCTCCTTCTTCTTCCACCATTGATCCTCGCCCTCAATGGTATTCTGTTCAAGCCATGGGCATTCGGAGAAGTAGGGATGTGGTGGGAATTTCCCAGATACCTCCTGTACTTCTTGTTCGGTTATCTGCTGATCTCTGCGAAAGACGATTACTTCAGCACAATAGATAGGGTGAGAATTCCAGTGACGATCATCACCCCAGTTCTAGCGATTGCATGGTTCATTGTGAACGAAGGTAGCGAGGTTCCATCGGTGATGGAAGGAGGTTGGGTGGACAAAGGCCATGCTGCCTTCTCATTGACCACCACCTTTGCCTCATTCTTGCAGTCATTCCATGCATGGTTCTGGTGTTTGCTGATCTTCAGTTGGGCATCCAAACTTCTGAATCGCCCCAGCCCGTGGCTAGGATATCTGAACGAGGCAGTGTATCCCACATACATCGTGCACATGCATCTCACATTCCTGCCCATAGCAATCTTTGGAATATTTGGAGTGGGCTATTACGTTGGATTGACGATTGGAACCGTCCTTGTCATGGTTGGAGTCATGATATGTTTCGAGATGATTCGTCGTGCGTCATTCTCTAGAGTGTTCTTTGGAATCAAGGGCGGTCATGAAGAGACGATGAACTTGTATCCATACACTCAGGTTAGGGGCAGAGATCGCAGGATGGTGCTGGCCTTATTCTTCCATGGATTGGTGGGTGGGATGATTCTGGTGCTCATTGCGATGCTCATCGCTGCTGGGATCCTTGGTGGTTGATACTGAATCCAGCTTCTACCCCCCTTTCTTCCCAGATGATTTATTGCACACTCTCTGAAATGGCCCTTCATGCGTTCTTTGACCATGCTGCTGTGCCTACTACTGTTCGCCCCTGTTCTTGCTGGATGCACGGGAGAAACAACGACTGACAGTGGTGGTGATTCATCCACCACGACACCTGCAGCTCCTGCGAATGCAGTGGACATCACCATGGAATTCTCTCCCTCGACACTGAATGTTTCAGTGGGTGACACGGTGACGTGGACCAATAAGCACACCATGACGCATTCTGCGACTGCAGATAACGGAACATTCGATTCAGGGAATCTGGCTCCTGGGGAGACGTACTCATTCACCTTCGATACTGCAGGTACGTACACCTACAAGTGCAACATCCATCCATCGATGACAGGTACGATTGTCGTGGAATGAGACGACCAGTTTAGTGTGTACCGCTCAACCATCTTGGACATGGCGTTAAATACGACGGGCCTGCGCCCCGGCCGTGGAACCCATGAACGGAGAAGCGGGCACAGGGCGGCGAATACGGCGCAGTCGTGAGGAAATACGAGAGATGTTGGAGGAGGCGATAAGTCGCCGCCAGACTTGGAATGAAGCATTCACTGTTGCGAATTCACAGGGTGAGAGAAGGACAGCATTGGTCTGTGCGAGGAATTCCAAAGCCCTCGAGGGCGTGGAGAAGACGCTTCGCTGGATCCTTTCTGACCCCGACATCATCCATCCCCTCGATTAATCCATCACTCATATCGGAGCCTTCGCCCCCCAGAGCGATTGGTTAATTAGAATCTGGACGGCCTCCTGTGGTAACCACCTGTTATTGGTTACCCTTGAGGTCCTCCTCGAGTCGTATACCAATCAATGGGCGGTGACCCCATTGGGGGGTGCTCAACTGGACGAAGAACCGGTCAATGATACGCCAACGGCAAGAGAAGTAGTGATCGATGGCCCAAATGTGGGTATGTCGCATTCAGGCAATGAATGGCCCGCTTCTGCTCAAGGAATCGAATCAGTGATCAAATATTTCACAGACCTCGGTTGGCCGGTCAAAGCCTTCGTTCCGAGATACTACATGCATCGTAAAGAAAGGCGTGGTGTTGACAACCCAGAAGTCTTGGAGCGATTGCAGAAAGAGGGAACCCTCGTCACAACACCATCTCAGGATCATGATGATCATTACTGGTTGGCCTATGCAATGAAGACCGGAGCTCTGGTCATCACGAATGACCGGATGAAGAATCATGCCGAGGAGCACAAGGAAGGAAAGGACGCCTTCTATCAATGGCGTGAATCGAGGGTCATTTCATACATGTTCGTAGGTGACAGTTTCCTACCAAATCCTGCGTTCGAGATTCCAGAACCTCCTCTGCCAGAGACCTCTTCTGACAAAAAGCAGGAGAAATCCAAGGAGAGTATCGAATCAAAACCAAAGAAGACCGTGGCGAAGAAAGAGGCCAAACCCCGCTCCAAGAAATCCTCCACCTCTCGGCCAAAGAAGAAATCTGAACCCCAATCCGCCTCGGCTTCATCGAAGAAGAAACAATCTCAGAAGCACACTGCTGATGATTTCACGCGAATACTGAAGGCCAATATGAGTCCTGTGATGAAAGTTTCAGCAATCAGTACCGAGATGGTTGAATGGTGTAACAAGGCTTGGGGAATGAAGTTCCAGTATGCTAGAGAGATTCGCAGCCATGTAGGTCTTCCCACAAGTCCTCCAATGTCTGATATCCTCTCGAGGTTGCTTGCAGACCATGTCAGTTTCACTGGTAAATCACATGACAAGATATGTCACTATGATCGGGGAACCTCCTCGGTTCGTTCATGGCTTGAATCTAGGATGAAAGCTTGGGTTAGAGTCACTCGCCTTGGTCAGGAGTTGAGCACAGATCATGGAGTCACTTCACCAAAGACTGTGCTGAAGGAACACGAAGGTATCACTGGATCGACCTTCTCTAGCCAACTCCGAAATCTGTTTGGCAAGGAGAATTTGGAATTCCGAGGCAAGCATGGAAGCACTGAGGTGATTCTGAAATCGAATCCTTCTCGTTCATCATCACGCCGCAAACAAAAGGAGTCAGAATCGGAATTGACTCCGATCCTCGCCCTTGAGACGATTCTCACGATACTAGAGGTGCCAGAATCATACAGGCGCGTTGGACTCAAGCGTCCTGGTCTTCTCCGCCGAGTCATACGTCGAATCCTTCTCAGGAAGGGGCTTGATACTTCGATCAACTACGCCTTATTGGGACAACGATTCAAAGAAGCTACTGGGTACAGCATCAAACAGATCTTCGAATCGAGTGAGGATCTTCTTTCCACATTCTCTACGAATCATCCAAACATGAAAGCATCCATTGATGGGAACACATTCACTCTTCGGGCTTGATCGAAAGATTGGCAAGAACGCCGAAGGGGTGAAGGTCTCAATCCCCGCGCCCCATCATGAGAGCAATGGCTACGCATGGTGACCATCCCGAATTACCTGCCGAAGTCGAGGCGATGCTTGAAGAGAATGTCAGCACCTTGTTTCTCAAGGCAGGTTGCATTCCCCGAACAAAGCGAGGTAAGATCGGCGAAATCGTTCTGATCGATGTCGAGGATGCCAGTGAATGGCAGAATCTCAAGATGGAAGGTTTGCAGAAGGACCTTGAGCAGTTGGTTGAATCCAACCAGAATCGACCCGATTG